>JALVQH010000159.1:4922-15221 GCA_027031505.1 Campylobacteraceae bacterium
CTCTATGATTTTATCGTGCAGCAGAGCGGGGTCTTTGAGGTTGACTTTGTCTGTGAGTGCCTCGAAAATCTTTTCAGCAATCTCAAAATGGGTTTGGCGGTTGCGAATACCATCCATCCCGATCCAAGCGATGTTGGGGCGATCAGCAACAGGGGAACAATGGATCATCGCGCCAAATTCCCCATTCTCTGCCGCGACAGCAAGAGGTGTGGTATAGAGGGTCTTGTATGTTCCGTTTTTCGGTGTTTTTCCAAGGAGTCTCCGAATAGCACTCCTGACATCGGCGTAGAGAAGGTTCCCCTGTATGAGAGATGCTTTAACTTCCGCTTTGTTGCGGGCAGTCTCAAGGTAGGCAAAGACAATCCCGAGCAGACCCAGCATGGCTGCAATAATGGAGAGGGTAATGAAAAGGGTAACACCGCGACGCATTTTAACCATTTAAAAGCTCAATTCAAGTAGAATAATTTTCATCCAATTATAGTCAATCAAAATTAAAGGAAACACATTACAATGAAAAAAGCATTCAGTCTTCTGGAACTTCTCGTGGTCATCCTCATTCTCGGTCTTCTGGCCGCCTTTGTGGTTCCCAACCTGGTCGGTGCCGGAGAAAAAGCCAAGCGGGATCTGGTCTGTTCACAGATGAGCAGTATCGGTCAGGCGCTCAAAATGTTCAAACTCGACAACGGAATGTACCCTTCAACCGAAGAGGGGCTCGGTGCACTGCTTCAAAATCCCGACGCCGACAAATACCCCAACTATTCCACTAACCCCTATCTCGAGAAACTCCCCAAAGATTCCTGGAAAACGCCGTTTGTTTATGTGCAGGACGGAAATGCATTTGATTTGATCAGCCTTGGAGCCGACCGGCGGGAAGGCGGAGAGGCTGAAGCTGCAGATATCCGCTACAGCCAATGTCAGAAATAATCCATCCCCTTTTTCGACCGGCCGCTGCACGGTCGGCGTTCTCCCTGATCGAACTCATCATCGTTATTTTGATCGCATCGCTTTTTGCTGCACTGGTATTCAGCTCCGTCTCATCCGGAAAACCCCGGGAGAAAAAAGTCGGCATCCGTGCACTCAAAGAGGTGGAGGATTCCCGCATCGGCGGTGAAGCCGATCTCGTCTGTACCGACGACTGCAGAACATGCCGTCTGGTCATCGAGCACAAGTCCCACCCTGTCGACAGCCGGCTCAAGCCGCTCACGGCATATATTCTCGACGAAGGGGGCAGCCCGCAGGAAATTGATTTCGGACGCATGGGAGATGAGAAGGTGTGTCTCCGTTTTCACTATTATCCCAACGGGAGCACGTCACAGATGATTCTGTCCTCAGATGAAACTTTTTATTTCATTCCCAGCTATTTCGGTACAATTGAAACGTTTGATTCCCTCAGCGCTGCTGCCGAACGCTGGAAGCACTTTCGCGACCGACTGGACTCCATGGGGGCTTACTACTGATGCGTCGCGGGTTTACGATCATTGAAGTCCTGGTCTCGGTGGCGCTCATCAGCATTGTCGTGGTCGGCATTGTCAAGATCGGCTCCCAGAATCAGCAGATTGCCCACTATATCTCCGGCCGGGTCAAATCGGAACTGGCCAATACCCTCTTCCTTGTCCCGGCTGTCATGCGATACGACAAAGAGGAGAAGAGTGCGTATGTTCTTCTGGATCGTCTTCACGGAGACAAAGATGCCACCCGCCAGGCTCTCAAGAGCCTCAGGCGCAAAATTCACATCAGCGACCCCCTCAAACTCGGCAAACTCCCCATCCCTGTTGAGATACGGGCTGTCATGCTCAAGAGCGAATATTCAGGGCGATATTACCGGATCAAATTTTAGGGAGAAAACGGGTGTGCTCTGCGGATAAAAAGATAGAACATTACCAAACCGGCAATCATGAAGATCGCATTGCCGAGTATGTCGTGTGAGAGGGAGAAATTTTCCCGCCCCCCCTGCATCACAAACCCAACCACCATAAAAATCCGCACAACATTGAGGCTCAGCAGAATCATCGCTCCGATGCCGCCCCAAATGAGGCGACGTTTCCAGCGGGAAGGGTAGGCGAAAATTGAAGCGAGATACATCAAAACAGGGATCATCCCGTTGCATGCCTTTTCGATGATGAGCTTGTAGTGGGGGTTGATCCAGATATCCGATCCACGCACCTGTCCCGGTGGCAGATTTGCTTTGACAATTTGGAGCAGGTGCTCCTTCAGGAAAGCATTGGGTGCCTGCGCCAGGGGCGAAGCGCTCCAGTAGAAGAGTCCGAACAATATCCCGAGCCATATCAGATACGAGAGCGCGAAACGGTATGCCATCTGTGAGCCTTTGGGTTGTTTTGGTATAATTGACCGGAAATTATACACTTATTTTACAGAGAAAAAAGGAAACAAAAGGCATGCTGTTCAAATACAAAGGGCTCACCAAAGAGGGGAAACGCGCCAAAGGAACCATCAGTGCTGCTTCATACGACGATGCAAAAGCCAAGTTGCGTGCCCGGGAAATTTTTTACGATTCACTCAAAGAGGCACGTGAATTCTCCTTTGAAGGCTTCAGTACGCGCCGGCAGATGCCCAATGCCATCCTGAGCAACTTTGCCAAGGAGCTTGCCAGCTACCTCAAGGCCGGCAACATGACCATCCTCACTGCGCTGAAATTGATGGAAAAGCAGCACAAAAAAGAGAGACACTACCACGCCTTCCTCAATGCAGCTTTGACGATGGTGGACGAAGGAAAACCGCTTGCAGTAGCATTGAGCGACCAAAAGGTCTATCGGCTGCCCGATTTTTTCCTCCAGAGCATCAAAGTCGCCGGACAGGGGGGTAAAATGGTCGAAGTGCTCAGCAACATGAGTAACTTTTTTGCTTCGCAAAGCCGCATTCGCCAGCAGGTAATCAATGCCATGATCTATCCCATGTTCATCCTGATCGTTGCTGTGGGAATGACGGTATTTCTGCTGATTTATGTCGTCCCGAAAATTACGGGAATTTTTGAGGATACCCATCAGGAGCTTCCGGGAATTACCAAATTTGTCCTTGGAGCCAGCCATTTCCTCGGTCAGCATTATGCAGGAATCATGGTGGGAATGCTGGCGCTTATCATCGCTGGCAAAATCGCCTACAACAAGATCCGCCCCTTCCACTATGCCGTCGATGCGCTGATGCTGCGTCTGCCGATTGTGGGCAAACTGACGCAAAATCATGAACTGGGGCGCTTCAGCTACATCATCTCACTGATGCTCGATTCCGGAGTCCCGTACACCCAATCCGTAACACTTGCCAGCAGCACATTCGGCAATCTTGCAATCCGGGATCTATTTGAAAAGGTCAGCAGCAAGGTTACGGAAGGAAACAAGCTCTCCAATGCCCTCTATGCCACCAAAGGCGTCAAACTCAAAAGCAGTTTTCTCCAGAATCTGGCGCTTGGAGAAGAGTCAAGCAATGTCGCTTCGGTTATGGGAAACCTTTCGGCTCTTTACAGCGAAGAAAATGAGCAGGGGATCGACCGCCTCCTCAAGATGGTCGAACCGGTGATGATGCTCCTTATCGGTGGAATCGTGGGGGTGATCGTTATGGCAATGCTTTTGCCGATCTTCAGCATGAGTCTTGGCGCCAGGCTCTAAGGAGACTGTTTATGGCCAAACCACGTTTTCGCGATGTCAAGCAGGGGCGCGTCTCTTCCGCTTTCCCTTCTGCCAAATCTTCCAAACGGCCTCAGGCAGTCTATCCCGACAAACGCACCCGCTCCAAAGCCTTCATCACCGACAGCTTCATGCTCCTGATACCGATCATGTATATAGTCTTCTATCTCGTGATGGGGGGACGCGAAGGCTTCCGCGCCAACATGCTACTCGGATGGATCGATATTCTGGTACCGCTTATATTTGTCCAGATTGCTTTCATCGCCAAAACCGGCCAGACGCCAGGGATGCGGGCATATACCATGCGGGTTGTGAACAGCCGGACGCTCCAGCCGGCCGGATTTGGCCAGATTGTTTTGCGACAAATACTTGCGCCTGTTTCCCGCCTCTTTTTCGGCTGGATACTGATGTTTTTTCGTGCCGATCACCGTCAGCCGCATGAGGTGATCAGCCGGACGACATTGATCCTCACCGACGATCCAGGCCGACAGCAGCCTGTCTCATGAGCAAATCCCGGTTTTCGGCACCCCGACGGGCGAGACTGGCACTCAGTGCTTTTTATTTTTTCTATTTTGTTTTAATCGGCGTATATATTATTTACCTGCCGCAAATGTTGAAACAAAGAGGCTTCAGCGCGACGGAAGTGGGCATTGTCTATGCTGCGGCACCTTTGATGCGTTTTCTTCTTCCGTTTTTCTTTCGTCGTTTTTTCAGTCTGGATGGGCAGGTATACCGGGGAGCATTGATCCTGATGGTGACAGCCTCGGCGTTGTTTGCTCCGGCGGTTGCATCATTTGGCTTTTACCTCGGGATCAATCTCCTTTTCGGCGCAGCGATGGGAGTCGTACTACCGTACGTCGATACGATTGCGCTGCAGGTAATGAGCCAGAAACATTACGGCAGAGTGCGTCTCTGGGGATCGATCGGTTTCATTGCCATTGCTTTATGGCTGGGACATATCCTTGGGAGCCTTGGGGAGGCGTTTGCCTATCTTGGTGCGGCTTCGCTTTTGACTTTGTTTACAGGGATGTATCTGATCCGTTTCGATCCCCATGGGGATATCCCGGTTGACCGGACAAGTGAGCGCGCTTTCTCCCTTCGGAAATACTGGGCATTCTGGGCGAGTGCGCTTTTGCTGCAAGTGAGTTTCGGAGGGTTTTACAATTTTTTTACGATCTATGAGGCAGCACATGGCTTTTCACAGGAGATGATCAGTTATCTGTGGAGTTTCGGGGTGCTGTGTGAGATCGGGATGCTCTATTTCCAGGGGCCGCTGCTGCAAAATCGTTTGCTCAAAGTGATTCAGGGTGCAACCCTGACAGCGGTTCTGCGATGGGCCATGCTGTGGATCTGGCCGGATTTGCTCGCAGTTTCGTATCTTTCCCAGGGGCTCCATGCGGTCAGTTTCGCCCTCTACTACACGGCAGCAATCGCTTATGTTTTTCAGCTTTATGTGCAAAAAAAACTTGCACAGCAATTCTATCTCGGCATCACATTCGGCCTGGGAGGCTCAGTGGGTGCCGTCGTCGCCGGCTGGGTGTACGATGCACACCCTGAGGCGCTTTTTGTATTTGAAGCATGGGTTGCCCTGGCGGCTTTCGGGATGATCCTCATCCACGAACAACGACACAGGAGAGGGCATGCACTGGGATGAAGCGGTGATTTTCGCCGGCGGAAACAGTTCGCGTATGGGGAGAGATAAGGCGCTGCTCCCTTTCGGCGGCTATGGTACACTGGCCGAATACCAGTACCGTCGGCTGCAAATGTGGTTTGACCGGGTAGCGCTCAGCAGCCGGGAAGAGAAATTCCCTTTCGAAGCACCGGTGATTCTCGATCGAAAGGGCTTGACATATGCACCCCGTTCTCCTATGGTTGCGTTGGCCTCTGTTCTGGCCGAAGCAGAGGCCGATACGGTGTTTGTTTTGAGTGTCGATATGCCGTTTGTGGATGCTTCACTGATCGGGAAACTGTACGAAGCATACCACAGTAATCCGTCGATCCGGATGGCGGTTGCCCGCTCAAACCGGGGAGTCGAACCGTTGTGCGGCGTATACAGCCGAAATCTTCTGCCGCACATAGAAGCAAAAGTTCAGGAGGGGGAGCATCGCATGCAGACGCTGCTTGCCGGCGGGGCATCGGTGGAGGTCGACTGTGACCGACCTGAAATGTTTGCCAACCTCAACACTCCGGATGAGTATCGGAAGTTCTATCGGGATGCCGCTACCGCCTTCGCCGAAAGCTCAACGCTTCAAGGAGATCCTTTTTCGTGATCACAACATGTCCGGAAAGATCGGCGATGGTTCGGGCAACCTTGCGAATACTGGCGATGCTGCGGTGGGAGAGGCCGAAGGTTCCGATCGCATGGGTCAGCACCGCTTCAGCTTCTCCGTCGAGGGTACAGAATGCTTCGATCTCCTCTTCAGTCAATTTGCCATTGAGGTGGGGTTGCCGACGCATTTTCTGGAGACGAAACGCCTCAAGAACCTGATCGTGCATCTGTGCCGAGGTAATATCTCCTCGATCGGCATTGGTAACCTCCTGCATTACCACAAACAGATCAATCCGGTCAAGAAACGGGTCGGAGAGTTTGTTGCGGTAGCGCTTGATTTCGACATCGGAGCAGCGGCACGCATGGGTCTTGGAAAGGAGATTTCCGCAGGCACATGGATTCTGGGCAGCCACCAGCATGATGTCGGCCTGGTATTCCACTTTGGCGTTGACACGGCTGATGAGTACTTTTTGATCCTGCAGCGGTTCGCGCATTGCTTCGAGGATATTTTTTGAAAAATGGGGAATCTCATCGAAAAAGAGCAAACCGCAGTTTGCGAGGGCTACCTCCCCGATTTTTGCCCGGGTTGAACCACCGCCGAAGATCGACGCACTGGTTGACGTATGGTGGGGTGAGCGGACAGGACGCTGCGCACGAAATGTGGGGGTTTCTCCGTCGAGAAACTGATGTTTGGCGATCGAGAGGATCTCAGTTTCGCTCAGCGGGGGGAGAATGAAACCAAGCCGTTTGGCGATCATACTTTTGCCACACCCGGGGCTCCCTTCCATGAAAAAGTTGTGCATCCCGGCTGCCGCAATCAAGGCAGCACGTTTGGCGATCGTCTGCCCTTTCACATCTGCAAAATCGAGCGGATAGTTCCGCTCAAAGTAGTAGACTTCTCCGCCGGCTTCCATCGTCTCAGCCTCATAGTCAAACGCGGCTCTTTTCCCCTCAAAGCTCCCTTCCTGCACCAGCTCAATCGCTTCGGTCAAGGTTGAAACGGGATAAAACTCCACACCGGCGATATGGCTGAGATGTTCCAGTGCTTCTTCCGGAACGATGGCACGACGGATCCGTCCCTGCTCCTTGAGCGAGAGAATGATCGGAAACAGCATTGAGCTGGACTTGACCCGCCCATCCAGTCCAAGCTCCCCGAATACGAAAAGGTCGGGCTGATCTATAGCCATCGCATTCAGAGCAATCAGGAGCGCAATGGGCAGGTCGAGATGCGAGCCCGATTTGCGCGGCAAATCGGTGGGAGCCAGATTGACGGTAATTCTCAACGGTGGAAACACGAAACCGTTTGTCTGCAGGGCTGCTTTGGTGCGCTCTCTGGATTCCTGAATGTCGTTGGAGGCCAGACCGACGATTGTAAAACCGGGCAACCCTCTTGTAAATGTCGCTTCCACGTCAATGACGCGAGCGTTGACCCCTTCGAGGGTGGCACAGGTGAGACGGTTGACAATCGTCTCGTTCTCCTCTTCAATGAGATGTTCTTGAGAGCCGGGTGGGGTACCACTATCCATTTTTGCATTCATAAATGCTATGATACAGATATTTTGTGGTTAGGGCAAAAAATATGTCATTTTGTCATATATTTTGCCGTCCGGAAACCCTTTAGCTTTTTTTGTCCCGCTTTTTCCACTCTTTTTCAAACTTCTTCCGTTTGGTATAAGAGAGCTTTTCGATAAACAGTTTTCCGTCGAGATGGTCGATTTCGTGTTGAAGGGCGATAGAGAGAAAGGTATCGTCTTCGATAACAAATCTTTCACCGTAGCGATCCTGGTATTCGATGGTGACCATCGCATGGCGTTCGATATCCTCATAATAGCCGGGCACCGAGAGGCACCCTTCCTGAAACTTCACCATCTCGTTGCTGCGCCAGACAATAGCAGGGTTGACTATCTCGAGGGTATTCTCTTTCGGCTGTTCGGGCGGCTCCCCCTCTTCCTTTTCGATGGGGATGTTGATGATGAGTGCCCGCCTGGGGATGCCGATCTGGATTGCGGCCAGTCCGACGCCGTTTTTGGCGATCATGGTCTCGTACATATCATCGAGCAGTGTATGCAGCTCTCCGTCAAATGCTGTCACGGCTTCGGAGATATGCTTGAGACGGGGGTCGGGATAGATGACGATCTCGTGGATCATGGAAGCATCCTCAGGCAAAGCTCTTGGTGAGGACTTTGTCGATCAGTCCGTATTCAACCGCCTCTTCAGCCGACATGAAGTTGTCCCGTTCGGTATCCTTTTCGATCTGTTTGGGTTTTTTACCGGTGCGCTCAGCAAGGATGTCGTTGAGGGTGTCTTTGAGGCGCTGAATCTCTTTGGCCTGGATCTGGATGTCGGTCGACTGCCCCTGGGCTCCTCCGGAGGGCTGGTGGATCATGATTCGCGCATGCGGCAGGGCATAGCGTTTCCCTCTGGTACCGGAGGCAAGGAGAAACGCCCCCATTGAAGCGGCTTGTCCGATACAAATAGTGACGATGTCGGGCTTGATATAATTCATCGTGTCAAACATGGACAGTCCGCTCGTGATCACTCCTCCGGGGGAATTGATATAAAAGTAGATATCTTTGTCCGGATCCTGTGCTTCAAGGAAAAGCATTTGCGCAACAATACTCGAAGCGACGGCATCGTTGACTTCACCGCTGAGCATGATGATGCGGTCTTTGAGCAGGCGCGAGTAAATGTCGTAACTGCGCTCACCACGTCCGGTCTGTTCGATGACGTAAGGGATATAACTCATGAGATCTCCGTATAAATGGTGGGTATCACTGCTTGTCCAGGCCGAGAAGCCGGCGGTAGAGTTTGTCTTCAAGCATGGTCATCTTGACGGCAGGCAGCAGATTGTTTCTGGTGTAATATTGCACCAGCTCTTCAGGGTTCTGACCCGACATGATGGCTTCGTAATAAAGGGTCTGGCTGACCTCATCATCGCTGACGCTTATCTTTTCTGTCCGAGCCAGTGCGTCGACGATAAATGTCGCCTTGACGCTTCGTGCGGCATCGTCCCGTACCTCATCGCGCAGAGCGTTGAGTTTGGCTTCATCCCCCTGAATCGCTTTGATCTCGTCACGGGTCATTGACTGCGCCTTCTCATTGACAAGATTGTCAACTTCCTGCTCAACGATATTTTCCGGGAGGTCAAAATGCATATGTTCGACCAGGGCTTCGGTGATGGCCGGCTTGAGTTCTTCGTTGTAGAGCTTGGCAAATTTTTCCGTTTTGAGTTGTTCAGCAACCCCCTGCGTAAAACTCTCAACGTTGGCGTTTTCGTCCCGAGTGATTTTTTGGGCAAGCGCATCATCGAGGGATGCGGGCTTTTTGACTTTGATGGTATGAAGCTTGACGGCAAAAACCGCCTCTTTGCCCTTAAGGTTTTCGGCTTGATAGTTTTCCGGGAATGTAACGGTGATTCGCTTCTCCTCGCCGATGCTCATCCCCTCCAGTCCCTCTTCAAATCCGGGGATAAATTGGCCGGAACCAATTTCGAGCTCATAATGGTCTGCCTTACCTCCCTCAAAGGGCTCATTGTCAAGAAATCCTTCAAAGTCAATCACCGCAACGTCCCCTCGGGTCAGCGGGCGGGCTTCGCCAAGCTCAACGAGGGGAGATGCCTCTGCGACGAGGGTATCGATGCGCTCCTGAATCTCTTCACGACTCACTTCGGGTTCATTGTACGGAGGGATTGCGCTTTGGTAATCCCGAGTGTTGATTGCGGGACGCAGGCAAATCTGAATCTCCACATCAATCGCGTCGGCACCTTTGTCGTACTTTTTAAACATAGGGTCTCCGAGGATATCATTCTGCTGAATGCCGGCCGACTTATACGCTTCGGCCAGTACCTCGCGGATTGCTTCTCCTTCGGCATCTTCGGCAAGTTTCTCTCCATAAAGCTTCTTGACGGCATGGGGGGGGACTTTTCCTTTGCGGAAACCGTCGATTTTGATCTGTTTGCCGGTCTGGGCGGCCAGCTTGTCGATCCGGGCATCGATATCGGATTGCGGGATGGTCGCACTGGCGAGGACATTGGCATCGTTGAGTTTTGTGGTTGTGACGTTCACGGTATTCCTTGATATAGAAAATAGTGGGTGATTTTACCTAAAATTGGATAAAAAGGCGGCGATAGATTCCGGGCAGATACCCAATCCGATTGAACGCAGACAGCACTGTTTCATCCATGTTGGGATATTTCAATGGCAAAAAGGAGACTCTGGCAGAGAGGAAGGGATTCGAACCCTCGATAGGTTACCCTATACACGCGTTCCAGGCGTGCGCCTTCGACCACTCGGCCACCTCTCTATCGGCTATGTGGGGGCGTAATTATATCGGATGAATACTAAAAGAGCTATTAGCAACTCTTAGTTATAATACCTCCACCTCTTGTTAGAC
>JALVQH010000160.1 GCA_027031505.1 Campylobacteraceae bacterium
GGCCAGAGGCCGTGCAGGGTCAGATGCCCGGCATCCCCTCCTCCATCCTGCCGACACTCCTGCTTCTTTGGGTGGGTTTCGCAGAAGGCGTTCTGCCAGCTGAGTACCAGCAGTTCCGTTTGGGAACTTTTTTTTGTATTTGAAAATATCGGTTTTCCATATTTTTTACTATGATTCGGTTTTTCGGCTCTTTGTGAATGCTTCTTTCCTGAAAAACAGCTTCCGTCCACCCAGCGCTGCGCCGGGGACTCCCCTTTTAATAGTATCAAATATTGTCCCTTGTGCTTCCGGATCACGGTGTAGTCATGACCGGGCTTCACAAGGGCGTGGTGGCTGTTTTGGGTGTGTTTCATGTTGTTGTACGCTTCGCACGTCCGGCTTGGTTGTGCGGTGAAGCGCGCAGTTGCCAAAACAGGAAGCAAGAGAACGGTCAGGAGTAAGGATGAGTGTTTCATATCGCTGCTTTACTTCGCATTGGGCTTTTTCTCCGGGCAGAGCTTCTTGTCGGCATCGACGCGGAGGATCTCAGCCTGAGTGGCTTTGTTGATGTAGCGGTAGGTGAGCGCGATGTCGGCCTGGATAAACCGCTCGGCCGAGGTGCACATCCCTTTGAAAATACGCGGTGCCATCCCCCTCCCCTGAGCTCGAAGCGCATCATCGGTCTTGGGGCCGGCATCCACGGAAAAGGTATAGATCAGCCGCGTGCCGTTGCTCTCAATGGCGACAAACTGCGTATAGTTGTCCACTTTCTGCGGCAGCGTTTTGCGAATCCCTTCGACAGCTTTTTGGACGACGGTGAGGTTCTGCTGGCGTAACTTATCGATCGACAGATCTCCGCCGGTCTGGATCTGCGGGTTAAACGGTTTCATCACCTGCGCCTGTGCTGCCAATCCAAGCATGGCAACGGCAAGGATCATATGGGAAACTTTGGTCATGGATGACTCCTGAAAATAGTTTGGGGTATTATGCAGGAAAAAGGATAATGAGGGGATTAGCCCATAACCACCTTATTGACCCCATCTTCCCCTACAACCCGCAATCCAAGCATCTGGCTCATCACTTCAAACGTCCGGGGGGTGAAAAATCCGATATGGGTCGGATCAAGGCGGTAGTACCAGTCGAGAAAACCGGTGCGTGTAGCTGGGAGAAACTGGGTCTGGATGGCGATATGGCCGGTGGGGGTGAGGCGATCGCGCACATGGCGCAGCGTCCCCAGCGGATCATCCAGATGTTCGAAAACTTCGGTGGAGACGATGAGGTCGTAATGTGCGGAAGCATACGCCGAGTCGGGGTGATAGATCGGATCGTACCGGTCGGCGGTGTAGCCGGCCTCGGTGAGCATCGAGGCGAGCAGACCGGATGCCCCGCAGCCAAAATCCAGCGCCCTCCCCTCAATGGCAGGCACCCGTGGCAGCGTGAAGTCGAGAAAACGCCGGAAATACGCCCGGTAGCCCGGATCGTCCGGATCGTTCTCGTGCAGATCGTAGCGCGCCTTTTGTGTCGAAAAGTCCGGATGGTGATCGGGAGACTTGAACGTATAGTCGCATGCCGGGCATGCGTAATAGACTGTCGCGTGCTTCGTATCTGCAAAAGTATCGGTTCGGGTGGTGCATATCGGGCATTTCATGAC
>JALVQH010000161.1 GCA_027031505.1 Campylobacteraceae bacterium
GCGGTATATCAAATGTAATTCTCTCCCACGGCCCCAATGATATCAACCTTGACTTTGCAGATGTTCGTACCGTAATGAGTCACCGGGGACTGGCTCTCATGGGTGCCGGGAGCAGCGCAGGTGCCAACGCAGCGTATGATGCTGCGAAGGCGGCTCTGGAGTCTCCACTCCTGGACAATATCTCTATCAACGGCGCAATGGGCGTTCTGGTTCATTTCCATATTCACCCCGATTATCCGATTCTTCAAATCTCCGAAGCGATGGACATTATTGAAGAGCATGCCGACGAAGATGCCAACGTTATTTTCGGGACCACAACCGATCCCAATGCCGAGCCGGACGAAGTTCGCATTACCATTATAGCGACCGGTTTCCAGGATCCCAACAGTATGGCCAGTGAGCAGGCGCAAAAAGCCAAAAACGCTTCAAGTCTTCTCAAAAGTGGTGGTGCCAACACGCCGGTTCAGCCGACCCTTCAGCAGGCACGCCGTGTGGTAGGCGGCTACGATGCTACCAACGAAGACGTTCTTGACGTTCCCACATTCCTGCGCAAACAGATGGACTGATTACGTCTCTCTCTCCCTGTTTTCTTTCTTTGTCTCACGCCGTGGCGTGAGGCGCTCCCAAACACGATCATCATAGCAGAAGCCTTGCCCCGAGTAAAGGTGTGCAATTGCGCACTTTCAAACGGTAAAATCCCAGGAATATTTTTTGTTGATAGCCACGTCGCGGTTTTGGCGTGCAATTGAACACCCTGCACGTGGTACACATTTTGTTGGGTAAAAGAGGTTCGACTGTGTTGGCTTCGACCAGCCAAATGCCCACACCGGAGAGGTGTGGGGGAAGACGGCTACTGGAAGCCGGTTTTTTTGTGGACGTAGTGCCCGTGTCTGGAGATGCGGGATTTTTGCAGGAAATAGACAACAAAATAGACCGCAAAACCGGCAGCGTAAGCGAGATAATCGGAGCTGAATCCCAGTTTGGCTGCCATGATATTTGGTACCAGCATGAATGGCACTACGACAAGGAGCAACAGCCTTTCAAAGCCGCTTGTTTTTGTCAGGAACCATCCCTGGGTAGCAGAAGAAAAGGCGAACATTCCTGCCGCCGCTGCTATAAAGATCAGACCGATCTCACCGGGATTGGTGATCCACTGCCATTTGGAAGGATCGTTGGGATCGGCTGCATCGACTCCTTCGATCAACAGCAGTTTGTTGTTGAAGAAGAAGGCAAATGGCAGGATCGCTGTCCGAATATCGTAAGCAAAGCCCTGCAGTCCTGTCTTGATCGGGTCACTTCTGGCAATTCCGGCCGCCGCATAGGCGGCCATCCCAACGGGTGGCGTATCATCGGCCAGAATACCGAAATAGAAGACAAACAGGTGTGCTGCGATTGCCGGGATGACATACCCAAGACTCGAAGCCAGTTCCATAATAACGGGTGCGGTCAAGGCTGCCATAACGATATAGTTGGCGGTGGTGGGAAGTCCCATGCCCAGCACCAGCGAAACGATTGCTGTCATGAAAAGAACGGCAACGATTTGTCCATTGGCGATCTCTTCGATGACCTCTGAAAGGATCAAACCGATTCCCGTCAGAGTGACCGATCCGACAACGATACCTGCCACACCGGTAGCCACAGCAATGGGGACCATATTTTTGGCACCGTTGACCATACCGTGACCGATGTCCGCGAAACCGGACATCCATACGGCACTGGTAAGTTTTTCTTTATCAATCATTGCCCGAACGGGTTTTTGCAGCACCATGATCAGCATCATGAAGATGATCGCATTGAATGCAGCCATCTGGGGTGACTGTCTGAGAACGATCAGGGTATACATGAGGAAAAAGATCGGTATGATGAAGTGAATACCGGTTTTAAACACATCGAATGCGCGTTCGAGTTTGGAGGGATCCTCCCCTTTGATTCCCAGCTTTTTAGCTTCAAGGTGCACGATATAAAAGAGGGCAAAATAGCTGACAAAGGCCGGAATGGCAGCCGCCATAACGACATCGGTATAGGCAAGGCCGAGGAATTCAGCGATGATGAAGGCAGCGGCTCCCATGATCGGAGGCATGAGCTGTCCGTTGGTGGACGCGGCGACCTCGACCGAGGCGGCTTTGTGACCCGGGAAACCCAGTTTTTTCATCAATGGAATCGTAAAGGTACCGGTGGTAACGGTGTTGGCGATGGAGCTTCCGGAGATGATCCCCATCATACCCGATGCTGCGACCGATGCTTTGGCCGGTCCTCCGTCGTATTTGCCCAGCAGGGCATATGCCAGATCGATAAAATACTTTCCGGCACCCGCCCGTTCCAGCAAGGCACCAAACAGTACGAAAAGAAAAACATAACTGGCGGATACACCCAGCGGTACCCCGAAGATCCCTTCGGTTGTCAGATACATCTGCCCGATGATTTTATTGACGCTGGCGCCTTTGTGGGCGATAAGGTCAGGCATGTAGGGGCCGAGATAGTCATACGCGATGAAAATCACGGCAATGACCGGCAGCGCCATCCCGAGTGAACGTCTGGCTGCTTTGAGCAGCAGGAACATCCCCACGACACCCATAAATACATCGATCGGCTCCCACGCACCGCTTCGTGCATTGAGTGCATCATACGCATAAACAATATACAGTGTAGCGACGACGGCTGAAGGTCCGATCACAAAGTTGTACCAGGGGATGGTGGTCATGGTTTTGGGAGTTCTGAACATAGGATACATCGCAAAAGCAAGCGCCAATGCAAATGCCAGGTGAATCGAGCGGACAAAGACACTGTTGGTGGGGACTATGACAACATAAATCTGAAAGGCAGACCACACAAAGGCCAAAACGGCGATCAGCCAGTACTGCCAGGTACCCTCCTTGAGTGTTCTCTGCCCTTCCAGCTTCTCTACCAGCTCTTCGTCTCTACGGATATCCTCTTCCGTCTTGGTTGTTTTGATATCTTCCATTCGATAAGCCTTTCAAGCCCAAACGCATTGTTTGGGCATTTAGAGTGATGATTAAGAGGAAAAATCCTTCTTTATTTCATGATGCCGGCTTCCTTGAATGCTTTGACGGCACCGGGATGCTGAGGAACCGCCAGACCATCAAGCAAAGATTCTTTGGTGATGGTTTTGTAGGCAGGGTGCAACTTTTTAAACGCATCAAAGTTATCCAGAATGGTTTTGGTAAGGGCATAGACAACTTTGTCATCGATGCTGTCTTTGGTGCACAGAACCGCTTTGACCCCGATGCTGGGTGTATCGTGTTCTACCCCTTTGTAGAAGGTACCGGAGATGACCCCTTTGGCATAGTAGGAGTATTTGGCGACCAGATCATCAATGGGCTTGCCTTCGATGGGTACGAGGTCGATGTCAACCGAGTTGGCCGCATCTTTGATGTTGGCAGTGGGGTGACCGAAGACACCGAAGTAGCCGTCGATTTTGTGGTCTTTGAGCATGGTGGGGCCTTCGGAAGACTTCAGCTCATTGGCCAGTGCCAGATCGGAAAGCTTAATGCCAAAGGCTTTGAGAACGATCTCGGTCGTCATGCGGGTACCGCTTCCGGCGACGTCGATGTTGACTTTTTTCCCTTTGATGTCGGTGAACTTTTTAATGCCGCTGTCTTTGCTGACAACAAACGCCAGAAGCTCAGGGTAGATGGCGATGACGGAGCGGAGTCCCTTGATCGCTTTGCCTTTGAATTTTCCTTCACCGTGGTATGCCTGATACGCGGTATCGCTCTGTGCGATACCAAAGTCAAGCTCACCGGCATTGATGGTGTTGACGTTGTAAACTGAACCGCCGGTGGATTCGACCGAGCAGCGGATGCCGGTTTTTTTCTTCTCTTTGTTCATCATACGGCAGATGGCACCACCGGTGGGATAATACGTACCGGTAACACCGCCGGTACCGATGGTGATGAACTGAGCTGCAAACGCGGAACTGCTCAGCAGCACGGATGCTATTACGATGGATTTGGTCAATTTGGTCATGGAACTCTCCTTTTGAGTAGGGAAAATGGGTGTTTGTCCTTTTGTACAATAAGCCAAAAGATGACAACTTTGTGCAAAGGGACAACACAAAATCATACACAATTAACAATTAGAGAAAACTTCAAAGAATGATAAAAAATTTAAAATAGTTATAGTATGAAAGATGTTGCATGAATAATCCATATTTGGCTACAATGCCGTATGGAACATTTTATTGTTTATCTGAATCGACACATACCCGAAGGGATTTTTCAAATTGCGGTGGCGCTGCATACGACTCCGGGTCATGTAATAGTCGCTCTTGCTTTGCTGGTGCTGTTGTTTGTGGTGCACTATCTGTTTCGGTACCCTGTGCGTACGACGGCCAAACTCGCCCTTTACCTGCGGCGCAAGCAGCTTTTTTACCGTTTGCTCTTTCATCGGTATGGGAAGTTGATGCGCCCTTTGCGCTACTGGATCTATCTCTTTTTTATCCATCAGATTGTGCTGCTGTTTGTTCAGGGTGAACGGATCGATTTTGTGTTCGAACTGGTTAACACGCTCTTGATCGCCTGGTGGGTATATGAGGCGGCCAAATTTCTCCTCTACACCTCCCTTTCGATTCGGATTCGACGCCAGGAGACGGTGCGTAAAGAATTTTTCAACCTTTTTTTGAACATCGTCAAAATCCTTATTGGTGTTGTTATTGTGCTGGTTGTACTCTCGCGCATGGGGGTTGACCTGACCGGGCTGGTGACCTCGCTCGGGATCGGGGGCGTGCTCATCGGTTTCACGGCCAAAGATACCCTGACCAACTTTTTCGATTCGATCCGTCTGGTGAGTGAGCAGGCGTTCAGTCTCGGGGATTGGATCGAGACGGAGGATGTCGAGGGGTTTGTCGTCGAGATCGGCCTGGCCGCAACGCGTATCCGTACCTTTGACAATGCGCTGGTGACGATCCCCAATTCCCGCCTGGCCAACAGTCCGATCCACAATTGGTCGGCTCGCCTCGTGGGGCGCCGGATCAAATTCAACCTCCGGCTCAAGTACACCTACGATACAGCCGAAATCGGCCGTGTACTGACGGCGATCCGTAACATGCTCGAGCACCATCCCGGGATTGTCAATGACGAGCGGCTGCGGACGCTGATTCAAAACAAACGGACGTTTGAGACAGGTCTGTTTAACATCGAAGACAAATACGGGGTGAAAAAAACGCTGCTGGTGTATCTCGACAGTATCGATACCTATTCGATGAATATCCTTATCTATGCGTTTTCTG
>JALVQH010000162.1 GCA_027031505.1 Campylobacteraceae bacterium
ATAATCCTGCTCGACCCACCCGCCATAATCGTGGGGGTATCTGTAATTCTTGTTGCGGGTTTTTATCCAGGATGGCACGGGCGTAATGTCTCCGGCTTTGATCGCATCGAGTGCAGCATTGATTGCAAGGTAGCTGCTGTTGGATTTGGGGGAGCTGGCGAGGTAGATGACCAGCTGCGCCAGCGGAATGCGTGCTTCGGGGTAGCCGATCTGCTTGACGATGGTGAGGGTGGAGGCGGCGAGGTTGAGGGCGTTGGGGTTGGCATTGCCGATATCTTCACTGGCCAGAATCGCGAGGCGCCGTGCGATGAACTCGGGCGGTTCGCCGCCGGCAATAAGTCGTGCCAGATAGTAGATCCCCGCATCGATGTCGCTGCCGCGGATGCTTTTGATCATGGCAGAGGTGAGATCGTAGTGGTTATCGCTTTCGCTCGAGCCCGCCTGGAGGGCGTGGGGGCGGATCGCCTTGAGCGTCCCAAGGGTGACGGGATCCTCTACCTGTGCACTGCTCTCGAGGAGATTGAGCATCGCCCTCAGATCCCCGCCGCTCGAGTCGACGAGGTACCGTTTTGCCTCCGTGTTGATCTCAATCCCCTCACGATCGAGCACCGTTTCGAGAAAGGTCGTCATCACCGCCCGGTCGATCGGATACATCTCGAACAGATGAGAGCGTGAACGGATCGCGGCGGTCATGGCGTAGTAAGGGTTTTCGGTCGACGCGCCGATGATCAGCGCCGAGCCCTTCTCCATGAACGGAAGCAGCACCTCCTGCTGATTTTTGCTCAGCCGGTGCACCTCATCGATGAACACAAGCGGCTTCTGAAGGGCGTGCGCATAGTCCCGGAAGATTTTGCGCAGATCGTCGATCTTGAGGCTTGTGGCATTGAATTCGTAAAATGGGCGCTCAAGCGTCGAGGCGATGACGCGTGCCAGAGTTGTCTTACCGCAGCCGGGGGGGCCGTAGAGGAAGAGATGGGGCAGGGCATTCGCCTCGATCAGCTTCCGGAGGGGGGCGTCGCTTCCAAGCAGATGTGTCTGCCCGAGGATGGTATCGAGGGTCTGGGGGCGGTATTTCCGAGCGAGGAGCATGGGGTTATACCTTGGTGCCTTTGCCGGAGGCTTGACGCGCTTTTTTGAGAAACGTGTGGAGATCGTCGTACTCTTTTCGGGTGAAATAGCGGGTTTTGTTCGCGGGGAGGTTATTAAGTTCGATCTCTCCGAAGGCGACCCGCTTGAGATCGACCACTTCGGCGCCGAAATGGGCGAAAAACCGCCGCAGTTCACGGTTTTTCCCTTCGGTGATGGTGACACGGAGTTTGGTATATTTGCCCGTCTGTCCCCGCAGTTCGTATGCGGCAAACGGAGCGAAGGTCATCGATTGGATCTCACTCCGCTCATGGGCGCCGGCGCGGGCATCTTCGAGGAATAGCCCCTCTTCCATTGCGGTGATCATCGCTTCGGTGAGCGGTTTGTCGATTTTGAGGTTGTAGGTGCGGGGAAGCGAGCTGCGCATGTAGAGTTCGGCGACTTCGGGGGCGTCGGTGAGGAGGAGGAGCCCCTCGGAGGCGAAGTCGAGACGCCCAATGGGGACAAAATAGCGGAATTTCCCCGGAAGTTTGTGGTAGATGGTGGTGCGGCCGCGGTCGTCTTTTTTGGTGACGAGTACCCCTTTGGGCTTGTTGTAGACAATGACAGTCACTTCGCCGGGTTTTCGGGGGTGCAGCGGCTTCCCTTTGACGGTGACCTTGTCGCCCGGCTGGACGTCATAGGAGAAATCGGTAATACTCTTGCGGTTAATTTTGATCTCACCGGCTTCGATGAGACGATCGGCTTCCCGTCGGGAGTATCTGCTGTGGTGAGCTATGTATTTATTCAGGCGCATGGGACTCCTTTTTGGGGCAGAACGCTCCGTCGTCAAATGAAGAAAACTGTCGGGAGGATGATTGGATAACGTTTGCGGGTTCGTACGACATGCTTGCGGATGATTCCGCGCAGGTCATCTTCAACCACCTTCGTGTTGCCCGATCTTTCCAGCTTGCTGTTGAGGAGGTATTGTTCGATAAGACGCTCGATCTCGGAGGCAAATTTTTTATCATCCCGATTGGGGACGAGGCCATGGGAGGTCACGACTGGCTTGCCGACCATTTTGCCGGTTTGCCTTGAGACCTGAACTGCGAGATTGACGATCCCTTCGGTGGCCAGTTTCTGGCGGTCATCGACGACGTCACTCTGTATGGGTTTATTGTTCTGATTGTCGATATAGGTTTTGCCCACTTTGACGGTTTTGACTTTTTTGATGTATCTTGGGGTGATTTCGATCTGATCACCGTCACTCATCAACAGGATGTTGCGTTCATCGATCCCGCAGGTGACGGCGGTTCTGGCATGGGCAGTGATGTGGTTGTACTCCCCGTGAACGGGAAGGAAAAATTTCGGCTGGATCAGTCGCAGCATGAGTTTTTGCTCCTCCTGCCCGGCATGACCGGAGACGTGGATATCGCTGAACTCTTTGTAGCGGACGGTGACGCCGGCTTTCATCAGGAGGTTCATCAGCTTGGAGACACTCGCTTCGTTGCCGGGGATGGCGCTGGCGGAAATGATGACGGTATCGGTGGGCTTGAGTTTGATATGTCGGTGTTCATCGGTGGCCATGCGTGAAAGAGCTGCCATGGTCTCTCCCTGGCTTCCGGTCGTGATGACAAGGATTTCATCATCTTTGTATTTGGCGACCTCGTGTGCTTCGATGAAATGTTTGTCGTCAATATCGACAAAGCCGAGCTTGCGGGTGACTTCGATGTTGCGTTCCATTGACCGGCCGATGACGGCGATTTTGCGCCCGTGTTTGACGCCCCGCTCCATTGCCTGATAGATCCGGTGCACATTGGAGGAGAAGGTGGACATGATGACCCGCCCTTTGGCAAGATCGAAGAGACTGTCAAACGTTTTGCCCACCACCGCTTCGCTTTTGGTAAAGCCGGGATTGTGGGAGTTGGTCGAATCGGAGAAGAGACACAGCACCCCTTTGGCTCCGTAATATGCCAGACGGTGCAGATCTGCGGTGTAACCGTCGATCGGAGTATGGTCGATCTTGAAATCGGCCGTGTGAATAACGGTTCCGATGGGAGTTTCGATCGCGAGAGAGTTGGAATCGACGATGGAGTGGGTCATATGCATCCACTCGACCTTGAAGTCCCCGATGGTGTATTGCCTGCGCTTGACGATGTAATTGAAGTACCTTGTGTCGGCAGAGAGACCGTGTTCGTTGAATTTGTTTTCGATCATTGCCAGGACAAGCGGTGTCCCATAGATTGGGAATTTCAACTCTTTAAAAAGGTATGCTGTCGCCCCGATATGGTCTTCGTGTCCATGGGTGATGACGATCCCTTTGATCTTGTCTTTAATGGTATGCAGATAGCTGAAGTCGGGAACGAGGATATCCACGCCGTGCATCGTCTCATCGGGGAAGCTCATCCCTACATCGATAATGATGGCAGTGTTTTCAGTCTCGAGGACGGCGATGTTGCCACCGATTTCTCCCAGGCCGCCGAGGGGGGTGAAGCGGAGTTTCCCTTTGAGGTTGGGATCGAGCTGGCGCCAGGGGTTCATCCGGGCATCCTGAACCTCGTCATTTTCGATCAGAGCCGCTCGCATTTCGGGGGGGACATTCGTCGGAATCTGTTTGCGGCGACCGCTCCGGCTGTTGCCCCGGCTGGCGGTGCGGCGACTGCCCGGTTTTTTGTTCTCTTCGTGCCGCACGTTGTCCGTGCGGTTTTTTTCGGAGTGCCTGTTATGGTTGCTGCGCTTGTTGTGTCCTTCGTTTTGCCGGGAGCTGTTGCCGCTGGAACGCCGGTCGGGACGACGCCGGCTCTGATTGGTTTGTGCAGCGCTGTTTCCTTCTTGTGCAGGACGCTCTGACTTCTTAGAGGCTGCGCTGCTGTCTTCATGCGCCGGACGGTTCTGGCGATAGGGGTTTTGGCTGCGTCGTCGCTCTCCCTGTCTGCTCTTTTCACCGTTTGTGCCGGATTGACTCTGATTCTCTTTTTCCATCCTTTAAATCCTTTTTTAAAATAGTATACAAGTGATGATAATGTTCTGCCGCAACTTCATGAGGCCGGCTCAAGGGGTCAATCCCTTCGGCATACAATGCATGCCGTATCGCTCCTTTGTCGAAAGCGTTTTCGAGGTTTTTGCCCAATTTTTTACGTGGCTGCGCAAATGCAATCTTCAGAAAACGCTCAAAAGCCGGATCCTCAAGCGTACGCTCTTTGCTGATCGAGAGTACAGCAGAGGTAACTTTCGGAGAGGGAATAAACGCTTCAGGGGGAACCTCAAAGCAAAGGCAGGCTTCTCCGCTGTCGGATGCAAGAACCGAAAGTGGGGAGAAATTCCGCTCTCCAGGCTGTGCTGCAAATTTGAGTGCAACCTCTTTCTGCATCATGACCAGTATCGATTGACACTGTGGATCGTGCAGTGCCTTGAGGACAAGGCGTGTTGCGATGTAGTAGGGGAGATTGGCCACCAGATGGTATGGCTCCTCCAGCAGACTGCCTGCCTCCCAATACTTCAGCACATCGCCACATTCCAGTCTTAGCTTTTCCGAACCTCTGGTATGGGAAAACTGAATTTGCAAACGTTTACACAATCTTGTGTCGACTTCAAAAGCTGTGACATTCCGCACTTGTACAAGCGCGGAGGTTAAATCACCTAAGCCAGGTCCGATCTCGACAACAGGGAGGTCGTCGTCGGGCATCGCTTGGATGATTTGATCTACGTAACGGCGGTCTTTGAGAAAATTCTGACCAAACCGCTTGCTGGCGATTTCGGCTGCATCAATGTCCTGTTTCATTATACACTTTTTTTCTTAACAATCCATGTGCTAAACACACACTGTTCAAAATTTGGCTATAATCCGCCACAGATTAACTGTGAAAAGAGGTTGCGATGGATTATTTTGCTAAGCGCATTATACCATGTTTGGATGTCGATAACGGTCGGGTGGTCAAGGGGGTCAACTTCGTCGGTCTGCGGGATGCCGGTGATCCGGTCGAGGTGGCACGCCGTTACAACGAAGAGGGTGCCGATGAGATCACTTTTCTCGATATTGGTGCCAGCCACGAGGGGCGGGATACGATCGTCGATGTGGTACGCCGGGTTGCGAAAGAGGTTTTTATCCCTTTAACTGTCGGAGGGGGGATACGGCAGCTTGACGATATCT
>JALVQH010000163.1 GCA_027031505.1 Campylobacteraceae bacterium
AAAGTGTCTCCAGGGCTCTGGGCTACCGCCGAAATGCGATGCCGAAGCTGACCCTCACCGAGGAGGAGCTCCAGGCAATCACAGCATATATTCTCAGCTACAAGCCCAAAACGGCAGAAGCCAACATCACCAGGGTGGCACAGTAATGTTTCGCCTCTCCAACCTCCTCAAGAGCGTCACCGCCGGAAAACCCGCCCGGGTGCTTGAGGGCAGCATCGCGATCTGGAACTTCACCAACCGGTGCAACCTCAGCTGCCTCCATTGCTACTCTCGTGCCGATCTTGACTCCGAAGACGTTCTTACCACCGAGGCGATCATGGAGACACTCCCCAAGCTCAAAGCCAACGGGGTGAAATTCATCATCTTCTCCGGCGGAGAGCCGCTGACCCGAAAAGACATCTACGACATCGCGGCACGCTGCCGGGAACTCGGCATCGTCACCTACCTCTCCACCAACGGCCTCTACGTCAAGACGAGCAATGCTGAGCGGATTCTCGATGTGTTTGACTACATCGGGATCAGCATCGACGGCAGCCCCGAGGTGCATGATGCCTTCCGCGGGCTCAAAGGCTCCTTTGTCGAGTCGATGAAAGCGGTCGATCTGCTCAACAGCTACGGCCGTACCAAAGTGGGTATCCGCTTCACCATGACCAAAGACACGTATGACGATCTGGCTTTTATCTTCGACCTGGCCGAAGAGCACAACATCCCCAAGCTCTACATTTCCCACCTCGTCTACAGCGGACGCGGGCTCGACAACCTCGCGATGGACATCACCAAAGAGCAGCGGATCACGGCAGTCAATTACATCCTCGACAAAGCATTTGAATACCATGAAACCGGACGGGATATCGAGATCGTCACCGGCAACATGGAGATGGATGCGATCCTCTTCGAGCGCCGGTTTGCCAAGCGTTATCCTGATCTGGCCGATGAGATGGATCGGCGCCTCCTCGCCTGGGGCGGCAACAGCGCCGGGCGCAAGCTATTGAATATCGACTCGGAAGGCAATGTCAAACCCGATCCGTTTTTCCCGCTGACGATCGGCAACATCCTCACGCAGGATTTCTCCGATATCTGGACAAACGAGCCGATGGAAGTACTCGAGAAACTCCGTGAACATCCCCGCAAACTCGGAGGCAAATGCGCCCAGTGCCGTTACCTTTCTATCTGCAACGGCGGATCCCGGAGCCGGGCGTACGCGATCCATGGGGATCTGTGGGCGGAAGATCCGTCGTGTTATCTCGGTGAGGCGGAGACAGCGAATTAGGAATCAGGAGTGTTGCCATATAGTGGAGCCTTATTGCATGGGACTGAAATCCCTGTTCCAGTACCGCTGATTTTTTTTACAGTCTCACTGTATGTGCAATGATTGCCAAGAGGTAGATACTGATGCCAAATTCAAACTCCACAGAACAAAATACAAACCATCCATTTGATCTCGAAACGACCCTTAATGCCTGCGGCAAAACCAGAACTCCATGCCTCTTTGTCATCAGCTACAATATGAGCGAATACTATGTCTCTCCCCTGGATCGTGTTGACTCTGATATACTGTATGCGATGGGCGATCAGCCTATTGGGCATCATGCCCCCATCGCTTATACTTTCGAGCCGCCCCCTTATGCGATTTACAAAGAAGCTTTTGATCGTGTAATCGAACAGATAAAACGAGGCAACACGTATCTGCTCAACCTTACTTTTGCTTCACGTCTCGTGACCGATGTCGATCTGAAAACGCTTTACGCGATCGCTGATGCACGATTCAAGCTTTACTATAAAGGCCGATTTGCCTGTTTCTCTCCGGAGAGATTTGTTGATATCCGGGACAACACCATCTATACCTATCCGATGAAGGGAACAATCGATGCCAGTATGCCAAATGCTCAACACAGAATCCTCTCCGATATAAAAGAAATGGCTGAACATGTTATGGTAGTCGATCTCCTTAGAAACGATCTTAATCGCATCTCGCGTCGTGTTACGGTTGAGGATTTCCGATATGTTGAGACCATCAAGGCTGGTGAGAGAGAACTGCTGCAGGTGAGCTCAAGGATACGCGGTACATTGGAGAGGGATTGGCATGATCGACTGGGAACGATCCTGACAACTCTCCTTCCTGCCGGCAGCATTACCGGAACCCCCAAAATCAAAACAGTTGAAATCATTGAGGAGATCGAAAACTATGATCGGGGGTTTTTCAGCGGTATTTTCGGAATCTATGATGGTGCAGGACTTGACAGCGCCGTAATGATTCGCTTTGTCGAAAAACAGGAAGATGGATTGTACTACAAAAGTGGAGGAGGAATTACCATAGACAGTAAAGCACAACGCGAATACGAAGAACTGAAGGAGAAAGTTTATGTCCCTGTTTTTTGAAACAATTCGAGCGCTCAATGGTACTTTTCATCATTTGATGTTTCATCAACGAAGGCTTGATCATACACAAAGGCACCACTTTGGCACTGCGGGTACGATCGATTTGGTACACCACCTCCCCTCACCACCTGATGAAGGGCTCTATCGTTGCAAAGTGCTCTATGATACAACGATACGCGGTATTCATTTTTTCCCATATACTCCCAAGTCTCCCCGGAGTTTTACGGTCATTCAATCCGATATTCGCTACCCTTTCAAACATGTTGATCGGCGCGCGATCGATCATCTTGTCTCACGAAAAGGAACTGCTGACGATATCATCATCGCAGATGCAAACGGTTGCGTCAAAGATACTTCGATTGCCAACATCGCCATCCGAAAAGGCGGCCTCTGGCTGACCCCCAGAAACCCTCTTTTTTGCGGCACAACACGCGAACGACTCATAGAGGCCGGCTGGTTAATTGAAAAAGAGATTATCACAGAGGATCTCAAGCATCTTGAGGGGTTCGCAGTCATGAATGCGATGATTGATTTTGTGATTGTGAAAGATCCATATTTCATGTTTGCAAATTTTGGCTATACTTGAGAGCTTTTGCGATATGATTTCAGGCAGCGATCGGGTATCAGTGAGATTTGATGCCGCAGCATTTTGTGTTTCCGTGACGAGAGGGTGCCTCCAAAAATATTTTTGTCCAATGCGACAAAGGAGTATCCGGTTCATGAAACGGGCGCTTATGTTTGCGACTGCCAGAGTATTGGGCAGAACATATTCGTTTTCAAAGGCGCCCAACATGAATCAGGCAGGTAATATTTCGATGCAGGAGCAGGGGCTTTAATCTCGATAAAATGTGCAGATCCATTGTACGGGACTGAAATCCACGCTCTCATATTTCTGAGCTCTTTTGCGGCCTCCGGGCACGGGAACCAGATGAAGAAGAAACGCTGCACACCCTGTGTGGTGTTGATGATATGCTTAAAAACCAAACAGGAGTAACCATGGTTTACCTCACCGGAGCCGGTCCGGGCGCTGTCGAATTGCTCACGGTCAAGGCATTGCGGGTGATCCGCGAAGCCGATGTGATCATCTACGATCGCCTCGCCAATCCCGAGATCCTCGAGGAGGCCAGAGATGGCTGCGCATTTATCTACGTGGGCAAAGAGGACAGCCACCACACCCTGCCGCAGGAGGAGATCAACGAAGTGATCTATCAAGCTTCACAAACCTATGAAACAGTTGTCCGGCTCAAGGGGGGGGATCCTTTTGTCTTCGGACGCGGAGGCGAAGAGGGGATCTTTTTGCGGGAGCGGGGGGTGGCCTTCTCCTTCATTCCCGGGATCACGTCGGCCATTGCCGTGCCGGAGTATGCCGGCATCCCCGTAACCCACCGGGGGATCACCGTCTCGTTCCGGGTGGTCACCGGCCACGAATCGACCAAGACTCAGTCGCAGATCCCGTGGGAGAACTATCGCACCGACGATACGATCGTTTTCCTCATGGGGCTGCACCGGATCGAGATCATCGCCCGCAAACTGATCGAGATCGGCAAACCGGCCGATTTCCCCGTCGCAGTGATCAGCCGCGGGACACGTGCCGATCAGCACACCATCGTCGGTACTCTGAATGATATTGCCGACAAGGCAAAAGATTTGCCCACCCCGGCATTGATCGTGGTGGGCGAAGTGGTACGGCTCCGTGACCAGTTGGGCTGGTTCGAAAATCGTTAGATTTAACTCTCTATGCTATAATCCCCATCTATTGCAGAGACGACAAAAGAGCCCAGGCTGTAAGCCCGACAGATATTTATCAAATGCGGGAAGCAGGACTTTGATCCTCCAAAGAGCATAGACTCTGTTACCGCATTGGATAATGCGCACACTCTTACCGTCTCGCAGCTACAGTACAGTACAAGACAAGGGCAGGCATGTATCGCTTCAGTGAAGTTCAACTCTTTTCCAAGCTCAGTGAGGACAACCTGTCACGCTTGCGGGATCAGGCGATTGTCAAAAATCTGACAAAAGGGAGTGTTGTTTTTTACGAAGGAGACAAGAGCGATCACATCTTTGTCCTGCTTGAAGGAACCATCAAGCTCTACAAAACTTCCCCCAAAGGGACGCAGATTCAGATCAACCGCTTCGATGCCCCGGCGGTGATTGGAGAGTATGCCTGCTTCGAACAGGTACCGTTCCCGGCCACGTGCGAATTTCTCACCGATGGCAGGATCGCCAAAGTGCCTACGTCGTACATTTTTGAATCGTTACATGAAGAGTCATTTGCCCTTGAGATGATCAAATCTCTCACCAGCAAAGTGATGATCCTCTCTTCTCTTGTGCACAAGGAGACCATTTACTCCTCCGAAGCAAAAGTAGCGAAAATTTTGATCGAAAACTCTGAAATATTTCAAAAACTCAAACACAATGAGATCGCCTCCATTCTCAATATAACCCCTGAAACTCTTTCTCGAATCCTGAAAAAATTCAAAAGCAAAGAATTGATAGAAGGGCTCAAGGAGGGGAGGATTCTTCTGCTTGATCCGGAAGCGCTTAAACATGTAATCGAAACCAACAAAGTTCATGACTGCACCAATTGTATCGCTCACTTCAAAGCCGATATTGGCTACAAAGACTCCGAGGAGCACCCCTGAAAATTCATTTTTTCAGGGGTGACCCGAGCAATTTTCTGCACTCCTCATTCACAGTGCTCCTTTTTTTCGGTGCATCACCAGATTGTTACATTAATGGTAACAATTTGATGCAGGTCAAGATTTTTTCTTCAGCTTCTCAATACAATTAGTAGTCTGCTTTGTACTGTACATTAGTGTGCAATATTAAAGCTGCA
>JALVQH010000164.1 GCA_027031505.1 Campylobacteraceae bacterium
ATGGTGAATAGTAAAAGCGTTGTAAAGCAACGCATACCAAAACTCCTCATTCCTCATTCCTCATTCCTAATTTAAAAACGTTTCCTTCCGCAGTCGCCTCCGCCTCATCTATCCTCACCCAATTGCCCGTAAGATCTTCAGTCGAGTGGATTTGAATACGGTTAAAATACTGATCCAGCCCGTTATAGATGCCATCCCTGCCCCCTTCGACCAAGACGTCCAGATCGTGCACATGGGCTTGGCGAAAGGCAAAATTTTTCTCTGCAATTTTTTGGGTCAGTTCCCGGTGGCGTGCTTTGGCGATATCGCCGCGTACACGATCGCGCATATCGGCTGAAGCGGTGCCGTCACGCTGCGAATAGGTGAACGCATGGATATGGGTCAGGGGCAGCCGCTCGATCCGCTCCATCGCCTCATGCCACTCCTGCTCCCCCTCTCCCGGATGCCCGACGATAAAGTCCGTACCCAGCGCATACCCACGCTCAGCCAAATGTTCAAACAGGCGCACATCCGACGCATACGTATTGCGCCGGTTCATTCGCTCCAGCATCGCATCGCTGGTGTGCTGAAGAGCAATGTGCAGATGCCGCACCATCCACGGCTCATCCAGCAGTTCCAGAAAGGCTGCGTCGATCTGAATCGGCTCGAGACTACCGATCCGGATACGCCGCACACCCCGCAGCCGCGAGAGTCGCCGAAGCAGCTCGGCCATCGACGAGCCAATGTCTTTGCCGTAGCTGCCCACATTGGTCCCGGTGAGGATAAACTCCCCGAAGCCGTTGGCTGCCAATACCCGCACCTGCTCCTCGATCTGCGTGAGCGGATACGATCGCGCCCTGCCGCGTACCGAAGGGATGATGCAGTAGGAGCAGGCAAAATCACACCCCTCCTGTACCTTGATAAATGCCCGGGATTTGCCGACGAATTCCGTCACGATGGTCTCATCGACGTGTTCCAGATCGCCGATCTCATAGAAGCGCTCTTCTCTCCCAAGCAAAGAATCGATCTGCTCTTTCTCCGAGTGTCCCATCACCCCAAACACTTCCCCGGCTTCAAACAACGCCTCCCCTTTGGAGTGGGAGCCGCAACCTGCGAGGATAATGCGGGCATCGGGGTTTTTGCGGCGGACGGAGCGGATGTAGTTGCGTACCGAGGCATCGGCACCGTTGGTAACGGTACAGGAGTTGACCACGATGGCATCGGCATCCATCTCATCCTGGCTTAGAGCATGATGCTCCAGGCGCGCCATCATCACCTGGGTATCAAACTGATTAGTGCGACACCCGAAGGTCTTGAAAAAGACGCGCTGTGGTGAAAGCATCAGACGTAATCTCTCGGATCAGCATCGGCCGGATGATCGGCTTCGGCCTCCATGGGGGCTGGGATATGCCTGTTGAGATAAAGTGACTGCGTAGGATAGGCGATCTGGATATCATGTTCTGCCGCGTAGCGCTCAAGAATCTCCATCGAAATAGTGCTGCGCAGGGTCAGTGTCGCAAAGGCATTGGTCATATACCAGGCACTGATCTTCACACCATAAGGCTCAATAAACGTATAGATACGCGGCTCGACGTTGGTGTTTTTGAGATGATAACTTTTGCGCAGTTTGTTCAGCTGCTTTCGGGTGATATCGGTATAGCCCCTGGAGTACTTTTTGACGATCTCTTTGGCAATGGCGGCTGCCTTGGATGCGTTTGAATCGTACGTGATCGTCACATCGATCCCGTCCCAGACGGTTTTGAGACCGGCGTGGGAGTAGTTGGCAATCATATCGGTAAAAACATAGTTGTTCGGGATGAAGATCACCCGCCCGGATCGGCGGTTGTGGGTATAGGTGGTCAGCGTAATATCCTCCTGCATCGTCATCCGAAGAGGGGAGATATCCACAATATCCCCGACATACTCCACGCCGCCTCGGACGAATTTGACCCGATCCCCTACATGGACACTCCCGCCGATAACGATCACAAACCATCCGAGGATCGACATGAACCAGTCTTTCATCGCAATGGCGATACCGGCCGATGCAAATCCGAGGATGGTCACGAGATAGCTGACGTTCTCGATGTAGGCAAACAGCAGGATAAGGACAACAATATTGAGGAAGATAAAGTTAAGCGCCTTGTTGATAAGGTAGAAGCTCTCCTTTTTGGACATGTAGCGCTGAATGAGAAATTTGGCAGCAAGAAACAGAAGGAAGAAACCAACGACGACGACAAGAATCGTAGACGCTTTTGTTATCTCTCGTCGGATGTCTCCGTCGACTTTGATCCGTGCCTCTTCGAGTTTTTTGACATACACCTCTTCGGTTGTTTTGAGGATCTCCTCCACCGGCTTGAGCGTTTCGATCTCCTGTGTGACCGTATGGAGTTTTGCATGCAGGGCTTTGTTGGCCAGATCAAGTGAAATCATCTCTTTGAGGAGTTGCTTTTTCCTCTTGAGGCGTTTGAGGACATTGAGCAGATCGGCATGTACTGCCGCATATGCGGACTGATCTGTTTTGAGCTTTTTCTTGTACGAAAACGCACTGATGATCGCAAGCGGATTGCCGATGGCAGGTGGCGGATCCATTTTGGGAGGCGTGATGAGCTTTTCAAACGGATTGTCCTGATATTCCTTGAGAAGCTGAAGCTTCCCGAGCAACGTATCGCGTTCGAGTTTAAGTGCATGCAGCTCCTTCTCTTCACCCGGAGTTCGCTTTGGGATACTGGCGAGGAGATTGACTCGCTTGGAGAGGATATCGAAGCGTTTTCTGAGATTTTGATAAATAGTATAAGTACTATAGATTTTTGACCAGACGTTCCCTTTTCCCTCTTCCTGTTCGATTGCATGATATTCTTCCTGAAGTTTTTGGAGTTTTTTTGCCGAAAAAATGTTGGTTTGGGGTACGGATGCAGGGAGAGTATGAACCTTTGCATTGGATTCCGTCTGTGCAGTATTCTCATTTTTGCCGCCTGCAGCAGCTGACATGCCGCCCGCCAGCAGTACCGTCAATAGAAGCAGGCGGATCGAAATCATAGTCCTGCTCCGAAGACTCCCAGTGCCTCCTTGACAATCCGGGGATCGAGATCATTACGCATCACATGAGTGCCGATACGCCCGCCGGGGAGGACAAACGTGATCGCCCCCCGGTTGCTTTTCTTGTCGAGGAAGAAATGCTCGTAAAACGCTTCCACATCTGCAATCCTGTACGTCGTCGGCAGTCCGTTTATCTCGAGCAGATCCCGAATCGCTGCCGCCTCTTTGACAGAGAGAAGTTCGAGCCGTTGCGCCAGCTCGTTGGCCATCACCATCCCGATGGCGACCGCTTCCCCGTGCAGGTAGGTCGTATAGCCGGTCTCATTCTCAATGACATGGCCGAAGGTGTGCCCGTAGTTGAGCACCGCACGGATGCCGGCCTCTTTTTCGTCCTGATTGACCACATTCGCCTTGAGGGTTACGCTGCGGCGGATCATCTCCGTGATCGCCTCGGAGGTATGCAGATCGTGGGTCTGGAGGAAGCGGAAAAAGTCGCCATCAAACATCACCGCCATCTTGACCACTTCCGCTACCCCGGCGGCAAATTCCCGGTCGGGAAGCGTGTCAAGAAAATGGGGGTCGATATAGACTGCTTCGGGCTGATAAAAGGCACCGATGAGGTTCTTCCCCCAGGCGTTGTTGACCCCGGTCTTGCCCCCGACACTCGCATCGACCTGGCTCAGCAGCGTCGTCGGGATCTGCACAAACCCGATCCCCCGCTGATACAGACTCGCCGCAAATCCTGTCATATCCCCAATCACTCCGCCCCCGAGAGCGATCAACAGACTCTTGCGGTCAAACTGCGCCTCAAAGAGCCGATTAAGGATACTAACCACCGTCTCAAGACTCTTGTACTCCTCTCCGTCGGGCACTTCGATCACCTCCACCTGCGGTGCCTCGATCCGCTCCAGCACATAGTTCAGATGCAACGCTGATACGGTAGGATTGGTCACAATCGCCACTTTGCGGTCAAAGGTCAGCCCGGGAAGCGTGTCGATGGTGATGTCGTAAGTAACAGGAGCAGATGAAGTGAGTGCGATGGGAACAACCACGGCGGTGTCCTTGAAAATTATTTGGTGAGTATTTTATCGGAAATGTATTAATGATGTGTTTGCGGATGCCGGAAATATTTCCGGTTGCTGTTGAAGCTTATGATTTTCACATCAGGAAAAGAGGGCAGCAATGGATACTGAGATGCTCAAAGGTGATGTCTCTATCAACCAGGGCACCTATGAAAACAGATACCTGAAATATTTCTCCGGTTTATTTAAAAAATCTTTTGTCAGGGTATAGTGCTCTGTATCTTTGTAACGAATCTCCTGCAGGTTGCTGTCGAAGCTTATGATTTTCGCATCAGGAAAAGCAAGGAGTATCGGCGAATGGGTTGCGATGATAAACTGGGCATCTTTTCTGAAAGTCAGTTGATGCATTATGCTTAAAAAAGTCAGCTGCCTTTGTGGTGAAAGCGCGGCTTCGGGTTCGTCGAGCAAGTAGATCCCCTGCTCAAATCTGTTGGAAAAAAGAGCCAGAAAGGACTCTCCGTGAGACTGCTTGCTGAGGGCTTTGCCTCCGTAGGCTCTCATGTTCGATACCGATTCGATGTACTTTGTAAACGCAAAAAAACTCTCTGCTCTCATAAAGAAGCCGTCGCTGGTTTTGGGAAACCAGGATAAACGCAAAGCTTGCGCCAGCGGGGAGCGCTCTTCGAACACTTCTCGGTAATGGTCTCTGTTGCCCCCTTCAGCATGAAACCCGCAATGCTCAGCCAGTGCTTCAAGCAGTGTAGATTTACCGCTTCCATTTTCGCCGACGAAAAAAGTGACCGGTGTGTCTAATTTGATGGTGATTCCGTCGGAAAATGCTGGTATGTTAAAAGGGAAACTCTCCTGGTCGAATGTCTCTTTCGGAGCAGAGATGTTTATTAGAAAAGGAGAACCGATGTCCATCTCACACCCCCTTCAATGAATCAATTTTTTTCAAGATCAACGACATCAATTTTCCCATACCCCATCTTTCATTTTTCACTCTTCATTTTTCATTTATCTCTGGAGCCTGGACTTCAGTCCAACAAAACGCATCAGCGTATCTCAGGAGCAGGGACTTCAGTCCCGTCAGGCAGGACTGAAGTCCTGCCCTCATGGTTTTCGTGGGACTGAAGTCCCAGCCCCTGATGTCAAACTGCGCCCATACAC
>JALVQH010000165.1 GCA_027031505.1 Campylobacteraceae bacterium
GATGTACAAGAGCGACATGTACACGCTGGCGGTCAATCTCGCAGGATTGCCCGCTCTCTCCCTGCCTGTTGCCGATGACCCCGAAACGGGGATGCCCATCGGCCTGCAACTGATTGCCAAAGCGTTTAACGAACCCACCCTCTTCGACGGTGCCCTTGGCCTCGAGCAAGCCGTCAACTACCCCATCACAGGAGCCCACTGATGCGTATCAAAAAACGTGCCTTGACTTTCGAAGATGTTCTGCTGGTGCCGCAGCACTCGACCGTATTGCCCAAAGAGGTGAGCACAGTGACCCGACTCACCCGTAACGTCGGACTTAACATCCCCATCGTTTCCGCCGCGATGGATACCGTCACGGAATTCAAGGCTGCCATCGCCATGGCACGTCTCGGCGGGATCGGCGTGATCCACAAAAACATGGATGCCCAGACGCAGGCACTGCAGGTAAAAAAGGTCAAAAAGAGCGAAAGTGGTATCATCATCGATCCGATCTTCATCGGTCCCGACGCCACAGTTGCCGAAGCCGATGCGATGATGGGAGAGTACCGGATCTCGGGGGTGCCCGTCGTCGATGAGGATCGCAAACTCATCGGGATCATCACCAACCGCGACATGCGCTTCATCACCGACATGCGCCTGAAAGTTCGGGAAGTGATGACTCCCGCACCGCTCGTGACCGCCCGCAAAGGCACCACCCTCGAAGCGGCGGCCAAAGTCCTCCAGCAGCACAAGATCGAGAAACTCCCCATCGTCGATGATGGCGACAAGCTCATCGGACTGATTACCATCAAAGATATCGAGAAAAAAGAGCAATACCCCGACGCCAACAAAGACGAGTTTGGCCGCCTACGGGTCGCTGCGGCAATCGGCGTGGGGCAGCTCGACCGCGCCCGTGCACTGGTGGAGGCTGAGGTCGACGTGATCGTTCTCGATTCGGCACACGGCCACTCCCGGGGGATCATCGACACGGTCAAGGCGATCAAGGCGGAGCTGGATGTGGATGTGATTGCAGGTAATATCGCCACCGGTGAGGCCGCCAGAGACCTGATAGATGCCGGAGTCGATGCGGTCAAAGTGGGGATCGGCCCGGGATCCATCTGTACCACACGGATCGTCGCCGGGGTGGGGGTGCCTCAGATATCCGCAGTCGATGAGGTGGCTCAGGTGGCCAATCCGCTGGGAATCCCCGTGATTGCCGACGGGGGGATCAAATACTCCGGGGATATTGCCAAAGCTCTTGCTGTGGGTGCCAGCAGCGTCATGCTCGGCTCGGCACTGGCCGGGACATACGAAGCACCGGGTGAAATGATCATCTACAACGGCCGCCAGTTCAAAGAGTACCGTGGTATGGGCTCCATCGGCGCGATGTCCAAAGGGAGCACCGACCGCTACTTTCAGGAAGGCACCGCTGCGGACAAACTCGTCCCGGAGGGGATCGAGGGGCGTGTCCCCTACCGCGGAAAAATCGCCGATGTGATCCACCAGATGATCGGCGGTCTGCGCAGCTCAATGGGCTACTGCGGTTCCGAGTCGATCCCGGTCTTCTGGGAGAAGGCGGAGTTCGTCGAGATCACCGCCGCCGGGCTTAAAGAGTCGCATGTGCATGACGT
>JALVQH010000166.1 GCA_027031505.1 Campylobacteraceae bacterium
GTTGACATTATGGGGCGCAGCCTCGGTACCGGAATGGCGGTTTATACCGCTGCCAGACGTCAGGGGGGCAAACTCCTCCTGATCACTCCGTTTGACGGCATTTTACTTGCTGCACAAAAAGCCTACCCGTGGCTCCCGGTCTCCCTCTTGCTCAAAGATCCGTTCCCAAGCAAGGATTTTGCCCCTGCCATCGATGAACAAACCGAAGTAATCATAGCCGGAAATGATCAGAAAATCCCCAATATCAGCAGTAAAAATCTCATCAAGTCATTCAGGAAAAAACCGGAAGTGATTATTCTCAGAGGGACAACACACAGCGGAATTGTGCGTCATCCACTTTATCGGAGGGCTGTGAGGGATTTTCTGGAATAATCCAACATCGTCACAACCGTGTGAGATTGATCAAAAGTCATACGTCACCCCGGCACTGACGACATTGGAACGAACCTTGAGCTTACCGCTGTCCCGAAGAACATTCTGGTAGTCCACAAACGCACCCCAGCCCTCTTCGGCGTCCCCCTGACCGTCTCCGGCAGCAAAATCATACTCCGCCCCGCCTCCAAAACTCCACCCGAAGCCCTCATAGAGCGGATCGTTGTTGCGCTTGCAGTCTATTTTGGTGCGACCGTATCCGATCAACCCATACACATTGACAGAATCGCTGACAGGGTATTGGGGCTTGGCATAGAGACCGTAGTGGGTAGTTATTGCATAATTTCCGTTCAGCTGGGATCGCAGAAAGCGAACCTCGATCCCGAAGTAGGGATTGAAATTATACCCCACGCGCAGCAGTCCGCCGAAGTTGGTCGTATCGTACATGCGCTTCCCTTTTTGCCTGCCGGCACAGGGGCAATCGTTGCTGACCATCCCCATCACCCCTCCGATTCCGATATAAAAAGGGATCGTGGTTACCGGTATGACCGGAGATTGTGCTGGTTCGACATTTTTGCCGGCATGAACGCTTGAGAGCAGCAAACCCGCTGCAAGCAGACTGATAAGATGTTCTCTAAACACACTATTACTCCTCTTTGGCGTGCATCATACCATATTTGGGCTTATAAAAACTGCCCAGACTCAAGCTGGCGAGGAGCATCAAGAGCATACTCAGGATGCCGAGCGCATCAGCGCCGTCGCTCTTGATATTGGCGCAGGCACACTGAACCGCAGCATCAAGGGTGAGATTTTCCGATGCGATACCGGGTCCTACTTCGACCGCCGATTCGGCGATGCCGCTTGGGAGCGCTTTGTTTGTGTCGTTTCCGGGTTTGCGTACTTTGACAAAATCATATTGATCGTCAAGCATATCCTGCGGGATGTGGAAGTGCACTTTGTATGTGCCGGCCGGCACATAGAAATGGTAGCGCCCATCAGCGTCCGTCTTCGTGGTTTCGATGACCTTTCCATCTTCATCCAGCAATTCTACCGTTGCATTGGGTATCGTCTCTTCGCCGAGATCATAGACTCCGTCGTTATCGTCGTCGATCCAGAAGAGGTCGCCGATACGGTAAACATCCTGTTTGATCCCCATATCCCAACTTGGATCATTTTCACCGGGATCAAGCGTAGTGACGCTGGTTTTTCCGGTATGGATATCCGCATCGCTGTCT
>JALVQH010000167.1 GCA_027031505.1 Campylobacteraceae bacterium
GCGATCTATCTGCTCAATCGCTACCACTCAAAATAGGTTTTTCTTGTTTCTACGCTTCGAGACTGTAAAAGAATTTAGTTCCGTCTTCTACAGCAATCGACCATAAAATTACCAGTCAACACCTTAAAATAAGCTAAAATAAAGGGGGGGGGGAGTAGAATACTGTGATAGTTTCGTGACAAACGAGCTAAAACTCACTTTAATATGGAGGATGCAAAATGAAAAAAGGAATGCTTTTGAGTGCCTTGGCAGCAAGTGTAATGCTGTCAGTAGCTGGGTGCAGCGGGAGTGGTGATGGGGGCGGGAGCAAGTTTACCTTGACTTCGACAAGTTTTAAAGATGGTGCTGCTATACCCAAAAAGTATGCCTATGATGGAGTCCCATCCAATGGAAGCAATATCAGCCCCCAGTTGGCATGGAAGAATGCGCCTGATGAAACAGATAAATTTCTACTCATCGTGGATGACCCTGATGCGAAACCTATAGCGGGTCATACATGGTTACATTGGCTTGCTGGTATTGATGGAGAAGATACAAGCCTCGACGAAGGCGCATCCAAAACACATGCATTTCTTGTTCAGGGCAAAAACAGCTATGACAAACAAGGATATGGTGGGCCCAATCCACCTGTAGGCAGTGGAACCCATCACTATCGCTTTTGTCTTTACGCCCTGGATAACATAACGCTAAGTGACGCCATGATTGCAAAAATGAAAACGCAAGAGACGACCAAAACAACCCTCGGAGCGCATATTCTTGAAACAGCTTGCCTTACCGGCACTTATGAGAATCCATCTAGTGGGGGTGCTGGTACTGGTGGTTCAGGTAATGGAGGTGCTGGTACTGGTGGTTCAGGTAATGGGGATGCTGGTACTGGTGGTTCAGGTAATGGTGGTTCAGGTAATGGTGGCTCAGGTAATAATACTACCCCCCAGTCGATTGTAGGAACATGGCATCAAGACTGTCATCATTCTCAAATCAGAGATCTCTCTATGCGTTCAGATGGAACAGGCACTCTGACAAAGAAAAACTATACGGATACTGTCTGTACTCAGGGAGAGCAGGTGGAAAACCATAATTTCAGCTACACAAAAGGAGGGGATACCACAGGCAGTCAAGGAGAAAGTGCAACGGAGCTTGATATCAGTTTTGGTTCAGGAAATACCGATAATTTCTATACTATGTATAGATTTATGGACAATGGAAACCTCTTGCTGGCAGATAAATCCAATGAGAAGGATGGTTCAACAAGAGAAAAGAGAGAAGACTTTTTTGATCCAAACGATCCTGGCTTTGTACGCCAGTAGAATATCTTTCTACAAACAGTGTGCAGTCTTTGCCTGCACACTGCTTCCTTTTGACATCACACACCATCTATTTTTTGATTGTGTGTTGGCACGGTCATCCTGCGGTGATATTCTCGTTTCCCTCACGTGCCATATTTCCTGAGAGTGTGAATAACTTGGGTAGGGACTTCAGAGTCCCGTATAGCACAGTTGGGTTAAGTCGTACTATCTTGTGACGGGGCTAAACTCTTATACCTTATAGTTCTTTCTCAGTCTTTGTATGTGGGAATGCGTACCACATGTTACTCGTAGGGTGCGCAATTGCGCACCTTCTGACGGTTGTATTATGAAGAGATTTTGGATTTTGGTGTGCTGTTGCACACCCTACACGACATGACCAAAACGGAGACATTCGCACTCTGATGTCAAAAATAACTACCATTCAAAATAGGTCTTGGCTTTGGCAATTTCACCATAGGTGTAGCTCTCTTCACCATGCTTGGTCTCGACGGTGACACCTTGGTCATCGGCAGCAATCAGGGTACCGCGGAGGCGGTCCTGTCCGGGGACTTTGAGGCGGACTTTTTCGCCGATAGCCTGCTGGAAATGACGAGGTTTGGTAAGAGGGCGTTCGATCCCCGGAGAACTGACCTCAAGGAAATATTTTCCGTTCATCGGCGGATGCACATCGAGAAAAGGGGAGAGCTCCCGGGAGATGTCGGCACACAGATCAAGGGTCACACCTTCGGGATGGGTGATGTAGACACGATAGACGGTTTGATCCGCTTCGGTCGCGGTTTCTGTATCGTAAAATTCCGCACCGTTTGCCCGGACAATTCTGGCGATCTGATCTTCAAGACTCATCGGCAGGCTCCTCCGATTTTTTGGCAGCTATCTGTGCAAACAGTTTCTCCATCCGATCTATCCGCTCCAGTTGATCGTCAAACTCAAACGTAAAGTTCGGGGCACGGTACCACCCTTCGGTATCCCGGACATACGTACTCAAATGACTGCTGACCTTCCGCAATTGCTTCAGCGCCTCAGACTGTTCCCGGGCATTCAAGCCTGCAGGATCGAGAAAAACCCGGGCATCATACCGCCCACGAGAACAAACGACATCGGTCACGTTCAAGCCATTGATCCTCGTATCATCGAGGGTACCGAAGGCTTCGGGGAGCATCTCCTTGAGCACCGATTCGGTCCGTTTGAGTTTGATCTCTTCGGGGCTCATAAGCTCGCCTGCTCCTCCACCTCTTTGAAGGTCTCGATTACATCGCCTACTTTGATGTCGTTGAAGTTTTCAAGCATGATGCCGCACTCGTAGCCGCTCCGCACCTCTTTGACATCGTCGTTGAAACGCTTGAGAGAGCCGATGCGACTGGTATAGACCACGACCCCGTCACGGATCAGGCGGGCACCCGCATTGCGCTCGATCACACCGTCGGTAACCATACAGCCGGCGATGGTGCCTACTTTTGCCACCGTAAAGGTCTCGCGCACTTCCGCCTGCCCGGTGACCTCTTCACTGACCACCGGACTCATCAAGCCGCCAAGCAACGCCTTGACATCATCGAGTAGATCGTAAATGACCGAGTAGGCTTTGATCTCAATGCCCAATTCTTTGGCTTTGTTTTTGACCGAACCGGTAGGACGGACGTTGAAGCCGACGATGATGGCATTTTCGCTCGCATCCGCCAGCGTCACATCGCTGTCGGTAATGCCCCCTACCCCGTCATGGATCACTTCGACTTTGACCTCTTCGTTTTTGAGGTCGGCCAGGGCACCCTTGATCGCTTCGAGGGAGCCCTGGACATCGGCTTTGACGATGAGGGGAAGCTTCTTGATCTGCCCTTCGGCAATGAGGGATCCGAGCTCATCAATGGAGACTTTGGTCGATTTGGAGAGGTGTTTGGTACGTGCCAGTTCTTTGCGCTTGTCGGCAATCTCTCTGGCCGCCTTTTCACTCTCCATACCAATCATCACTTCACCGGCTTCGGGCACATCCTGAAGCCCGACGACAGCCGCAGGAGTGCTGGGGCCAATCGATTTGACCCGGCTGCCGTCGTCGAGGATCATGGTGCGCACCCGTCCGTAGGTGGTACCGACGATCACATTGTCCCCGACATTGAGCGTTCCGTTTTTGACGATAATATTGGCAACCGGGCCAAAGCCTTTCTCAACCGAGCTCTCAACAACAACAGCCTTGGCCGGGCGGGTTGGATCGGCTTCAAGCTCCATCATCTCCGCCTGCAAGAGGATTGTCTCAAGCAGGTCGTCGATCCCCATACCGGTGTGGGCCGAGACGGGAATGAATTCGTATTCGCCGCCCCAGTCGACCGAGAGGATCCCCATCTCTGCCAGCTGAGATTTGACGTTGTCGGGGTTGGCGGTCTCTTTATCCATTTTGTTGATCGCGAAGATCATCGGCACATCGGCCGCTCTGGCATGGGAGATCGACTCTTTGGTCTGGGGCATCACGCCGTCGTCGGCCGCTACGACGATGATAGCAATATCGGTGGCCATCGCACCGCGGGCACGCATCTCGGTAAACGCCGAGTGGCCTGGAGTGTCGACGAAGGTGATCTTCTGTCCGTTCTTCTCCACCTGGTAGGCTCCTACGTGCTGGGTGATCCCCCCGGCCTCTTTGTCGACCACTTTGGTGGAACGGATCTTGTCAAGCAGGGAGGTTTTTCCGTGGTCGACATGCCCCATGATGGTGATAACCGGCGGACGGCTCTCGGACGCTTCATCCTCAACCTCATCATAGGTCGCGACATAATCAAGAGCATCGAGTGGATTGATCGTCTCCACCTCGACATCGAACTCTTCGGCAAGGATTTCGATCGAGTCCTTGTCGAGAAAATCGTTTTTGGTCACCAGGGTACCCAGGGTAAACAACACTTTGACCACTTCGCCAACACTCACGCCGACTTTCTCGGCAAACTCGTAGACACGGACGTCTTCAGGGATCTTGACCACGCTGACCTTTTCCTGGGGTTCTTGACGGGTGTACCGCTTTTTCCTGCCGCCACGGCGGATCGAGCGGCGCTGCTGGGGCTGGAAGCGCCGGGCGCCGGCCGACATATTCCCCTGTTGCTGCTCACGCTTTTTGGCCTCGGCACGGCGGCGCTCTTCCTGCCGCTTCATCTCTTCGTAAATGTTCTTGTCGGAGAAGTCAAGAAGGACGACCTCCTCCTCTTCGTAAAGTTCGATGCTCGCTCCGAGGTTACGATCGCCAAGAATCTCCAATTTTTCACCGGTTGTTTTTGCCTCAACGGGACGTTTGGTTTTTTTCTTTTTAAGACTGGGTGCCGGTGCGTTACCAAGAGAAATGTTCCGTGCAGCTCTTGCGGGTGCCGGTTTGGCTTTTTTGACGATGGTGATCCCTCTGCGCCCAATGGTCTTGCGAACCGGTTTTGGCTTGACAACTTTCTCTGTTTTGCTTTCAGTTTCTCTTTTTTTATCGTCATTTTCTCCATCGGAAACCGAAACAGATGTTTTTGGAGCCTCCGGCTGCTGCTCCGGGACACTTGCCTCCCGGATGGCTGTATCATTTCGGGGTACTTTTCCGGGCTCAGGCCTGGGTTTTTTTGTAACCGTTATGCCCGATTTGGGTTTTGGTTTTCTAAAATCGGATGGCAAAGTGCCGGTCATGACATAGTCCATCAGGATAGCCGCCTGATCGAGATCAATCGAACTGCCGGCAACTTTGACATCAAAGCCGAGTTCTTTGGCTTTGCCAAGCATCTCGTTATTGGACATACCGGCTTCGGCAGCAATCTCCTGAATCTTAATCTTCCCCATCGGTAATCAACTCCTTTAATATGGTGCGCAATACGTCACTCTCTACACCCAGACGCCGGGCGATACCTCGTATTCGTTTCCCGTCATG
>JALVQH010000168.1 GCA_027031505.1 Campylobacteraceae bacterium
CAATCACCGTATCTTCAAGGTGATGAGTGCCAGGAGGTTGGCGATGATGGCGATCATCCAGAAGCGGACGATGATTTTGTTCTCTGCCCAGTTTTTCATCTCGAAATGGTGGTGGATCGGCGCCATGAGAAAAATCCGTTTTTTGCGGAATTTGTAGCTCCCGACCTGAAGGATAACCGAGACGGTTTCGATCACAAAGATGATGCCGACAAGCATGAGGAGAATTTCGCTTTTGCCAAGGATTCCCATGTAACCAATAAAGGCTCCAATCGAAAGAGAACCGGTATCCCCCATGAAAAGCTCAGCCGGGTAGCTGTTGTACCACAAAAAAGCAAACAGCGATCCGATAAGTGCTGCAGCGACAATGATCGCCTCACCGACTCCCTGGATATTGGGCAGGAGCAGATACTCGGCGAAACGGGCATGCCCGCTGAAATAGACAATGACACTCAGAGTTCCGAGGGCCACGATGCTCGGTACCGTAGCCAGACCGTCGAGTCCATCGGTGAGATTGACCGCATTGCTGGCAGAAACAAGCACAAGCGTCCAAAAGATGGATGCAGTAATTCCGCCCATGTCCAACAAAGGTGTTTTGACAAAGGGGACATAAAACGTCGTTGGAAAATGGATACCGTAAATCAACCAGAGCCCTGTCAACAAAGCAACACCAACCTGCAAAGCCAGTTTTCCCCGGGCAGTGAGCCCTCGGAGATTGTCTCCGGTGAGAACCTTGCCCAAATCATCACTCAGTCCAATGGCGGCGAATCCGGCCAATGTCAAAAGAGCGCCCCAGACGTACCCGTTGCCGAGATTGGCACTGAGCAGAGAGGCAATCAGGGTTGAAGCGATAAAAACAGCTCCCCCCATGGTGGGTGTGTGCTGTTTCCCTTCGTGGGCGGGGACGTATTTGTTGATGGGCTGGCTGGCTTTGCGGGAGATGGCCCAGGCCATGTAACGCGGAAGAAACCAGAGAGTCAGAATAAAAGCAAAAAAGAAAGCAAATCCGGCGCGAACGGAGATGTACGTAAAAAGATTGATGTCAAACAGATGATGAAAATAATAGAGCATGGCGTACTTTCAATCGGATATTCAGACAAGTAGTGGTATTTTACACTAATTTCTTTAAAAGGAGTCCGCGTGAAAGTGGATGCAAACAAAACATTACTGATCATCACCGACGGGATCGGGCACAAGCCCCACAGCGCCTGCAATGCATTTGCCGATGCACAGAAGCCGACGTACGCCCGGCTTTTTGCGGGGGTGCCTCACACGCTGATTGCTACCCACGGACTGAGTGTCGGACTCCCGGAGGGGCAGATGGGCAACTCCGAAGTGGGGCACATGACGCTCGGCAGTGGACGGGTGCTCTATCAGGATCTGGTCAAGATTTTACTGGCACTTGAGGATGGGAGTTTGGCCAGGAATGCTGCACTGCAGGAGACACTCGGGCAGAGCGAGACGGTGCATCTGATCGGTCTGATGAGCGACGGCGGGGTGCATTCGCACATCCATCACACGATTGGACTGGCGCAAATCGCCCGTGATATGGGCAAGCGTGTGTGGCTCCACCTGATCACCGACGGGCGGGATGTGAGCCCCACGTC
>JALVQH010000169.1 GCA_027031505.1 Campylobacteraceae bacterium
TTTACCGATTCAAATTTGATCCGTTCGACCAGTGCTTCAAACAGACGAAAACTCTCCTGTTTGTATTCGGTCAACGGGTCTTTCTGGTTGTAGCCGCGCAGGCCGATTCCGGTCTTGAGGACGTCCATCTCATACAGGTGGTCGCGCCACTGGGGATCGAGAATCTGCAGATAGAGAATGCTTTCGATTTCACGGCGCTGCTCAGGGTCAAAAGGGGACATTTTTGCTTCGTAGGCTTTCAGCAGAACTTCAACAATTCCAGCTTCGATCTCGGCAGGTTCTTTTCCTTTGAGTGTTTCCGGGTCGATGGCGATCCGGGTGTGCTCTTCGACGAGGGTAACGAGGCGCTCCAGATCGTAGTCTTCGCTTGGTACGCCGGGATAGATCTCTGCCTGATCCATCAGCATCCGGACAAAGTCATGATGGTTTTCTTCGATTTTGGCCGTCATATCGTACCCGGGATCAAGGAGCTGGTTGCGGAAGGTGTAGATCGCTTTGCGCTGGTGGTTGGCGACGTCGTCGTATTCGAGGATGTTCTTGCGCGATTCGTAATGCATCGATTCGACTTTTTTCTGTGCCTTTTCAACACTGCGGGTGACGAGTTTGGAATCGATGTATTCGCCCCGCTCGACGCCGAGTTTGTTCATGATATTGCGGATCTTTTCGCTGCCGAAAATCCGCAGGAGGTTGTCATCGAGACTGAGGAAAAACTGACTCTCCCCCGGATCCCCCTGCCGCCCGGAGCGGCCGCGCAGCTGGTTGTCGATCCGGCGGCTTTCGTGGCGCTCCGTTCCGAGGATAAACAGACCGCCCAGCGCACGCACTTCGTCGTCGATCTTGATATCCACCCCGCGTCCGGCCATGTTCGTCGCGACGGTGACGGCTCCTTTCTGTCCGGCATTGAGGATGATCTCGGCTTCCTGGGCGTGGTTTTTGGCATTGAGAACGTGGTGGGGGATGCGGGCTTTTTCGAGGGCGGCGTGGATGAGTTCACTCTTTTCGATCGAAGCGGTACCGATGAGCACCGGCTGTCCTTTGGCATGGAGTGTTTTGACTTTTTCGATCACTGCTTCGATCTTCTCCTCCTCGGTGTTGTAGATCAGATCGTTGCGATCGATCCGCTCTACGGGGACGTTGGTGGGGATAGAAATGACATCGAGTCCGTAAATCTGGCTGAATTCGGTCGCTTCGGTCTGTGCCGTACCGGTCATTCCGGCAAGTTTATCATACATTCGGAAGTAATTCTGATACGTGATCTCCGCAAGTGTCTGTGATTCCTCCTGGATGACGACTCCCTCTTTAGCTTCAAGCGCCTGGTGGAGTCCTTCGCTGTAGCGGCGCCCCTCACTCAGCCGGCCGGTGAATTCGTCGACGATGACGATTTCGCCATCACGATTGACATAGTCGACATCTTTTTCAAACAGATAGTGAGCCTTGAGTGCCTGATCGAGGTGGTGGGCAAGGATGGCGTTTTCACTGCTGTAGAGATTACCCACCCCGAAGAGCTCTTCAGCTTTCTCAAGACCCTGCTCGGTCATGACAATATTTCGGTTTTTTTCATCGACAATGAAATCACCGGTCATGACCTTGTCCTCACCCGGTTTGGCGGGGAGTTCCTCTCCCCTTTCGAGCTGCAGTGCGACACGGTTGGCGGTAAAATAGTGATTCTGATCCCGCTGAGCCGGTCCGGAGATGATCAGTGGCGTCCGGGCCTCATCGATGAGGATAGAATCTACTTCGTCAACGATGGCGTAGTAGTGATCCCGCTGTACTTTTTCATTGATGTGGACTTTCATATTGTCGCGCAGGTAGTCAAACCCGAATTCGTTGTTGGTGCCATAAGTAATATCGGCATCATACTGTGCTTTGCGCCTGGCTTCATCGTCGACGGTGGAAGTGATGCATCCGGTGGTGTAGCCGAGGAAGCTGTAGAGTCGTCCCATATCGTCCGCATCACGCTGGGCGAGGTAGTCGTTGACCGTGACGACATGGACGCCGCGTCCGATCATGGCATTGAGCGCCACAGCAAGGGTCGCGACGAGCGTTTTTCCCTCACCGGTCTTCATCTCGGCGATGTTCCCTTCGTGGAGCACCATTCCTCCGACAAGCTGAACGTCGTAATGGCGGAGTCCGAGAACCCGTTTGCTTGCTTCGCGTGTGATCGCAAACGAATCGTAGAGAACCTCATCGAGGGTTTTTTCGCCGGACTGGACGGAGGATCTCAGCCGGGCAAACGCCTCCTGGAGTTCCGAATCGCTCATGGCTTCGTAGCGGGATTCGAGATCATTGATCCGACGGGTGCGTTTGAGGTAGGCTTTGACCTTGCGGTCGTTGGCAGTGCCGATAAGTTTGCTGAATACGTTTGCCATCGTGTGTTTCCATTCGAAAAAAGTGGGTTATTCTACCCAAAAGTTGTGTAAAGTCCGTTGATAAACACCGGGAGGAGGTAATACAATGTGAAGTCCCTCTTTGCTATCATTGCATAGCCGATTTTCCAAAGGAAGCTCTTTGAAGAGATATCTGATTTTTTTCTTACTGTTTGCATGGCTCAGGGCTGAACCCATTGCCGTGCCGGTCAGTCTGACGGCAGCTTTTGTCCAGAAGATCACTACGCCCGGAAAACGCCAAACACGTTATACCGGGATCGTTCGCCTCAACCGAAGTCGGGAGTTTCTCTGGAAGTATACCGAGCCTTCCCGGCGTGAAATCTGCGGTGACGGCAGCAAAATTAAAATCATCGATCACGATCTGAAGCAGGTGACGGTTTACAAAGCAGGCAGTCTGCTTGATCCGATGCAGCTGCTCAAGCGCGCCAAACTGTATCGCGAATCTATTTACACCGCCCGCTATCATGGGACACACTATACGCTGAAAACCAATGCAGAAGGGCAACTGGAGCAGATTGCATTCAAAGACAATCTTGACAATATTGTCAATCTCCATTTTTACAAGATTCACTACGGAGAGAAGCCGATCAATACCGCCAGGCTGCGCTGCCATATTCCGAAATCCTACGATGTGATCAAGGGATAAAAGTATGGATGCAGCCTGGTTGGATGTGCTCAGCGGTCTGGACAAAATGGTTCTTGGGAGTATTGTCGGATCGGTTATTCTGGCCTTTTTGCTGCTGATTGCAGTCTTTTCAGTGAAGATCAAATCCCAACAGGATCGCATTGGTGCCTTGAGGAAAGCTTTTGAAAACTGTACGCAGGAGACACAAAAATACAAAGAGACTATCGCCGATCATCTCCGTAGAGATACGGATACCCAGCGCGTGATGGAGCAGTATCGGCAGGAGGCCGATCAGCATCGGGAGACGGAAGCATCGCTCCGAAGAGAGTTGAAAAAAGTACACCATACAGTCAAAGAGCTTCGGCAGGCGGCAGCACTTTTTGAGGAAGTGAAGCAAAAGCTGGTACGGGAGACTGAAAAAACCCGGCAGGAATTGCTCGCCTCACGGGAAGAGGTGCAGGCGGTACTCAGGCGCAACGAATTCTGGGTCGAGCAGCTTTCGGAACTGCGCACCAAACACGAAGCACTCAAGCTTAAACTCAAAAAACAGGAGCGCAGAGAATGAAGCCGATACAACTGGATCTTTTCAGGGGAGCCGGAGAGCAGCTCCAACAGGAGTTTGAGCAGTACGGAACGGTTGTGACGTTCGATCGCAAAGAGCATGCGTTTGATTACGACGATGCGCTCCACTACTTTTACATTTTTCTCGGCGGCAAAGTTAAAATTTTTCAAATGAACCTGAACAATGCGAAGGAGCAGACGATCTATCTGATGAGCCGCGGGGATATGTTTGATACGGTCTCTCTGCTTGACGGCAGGGCGCACGAAGTGATGGTGGAGGTACTCGAGGCCGGCAGTGCTCTGCGCCTGCCCATCGGCAAGGCGCGGGAATGGATGTATGATTATCCGGTTTTTGGCGAGATCATTCTCAAATACGTTGCCCGTCAGCTTCGTCAGGTGGAAGAGTTGGCGACCGATCTGACCCTTTTTGATACCCAGGAGCGTTTGCTGAAGCTCATTGTCCAGAATATGGAACGCAAAGATGCTCAGGGACACAGCATTCTCGATGGTCTCTCCCATACCGAAATTGCCAATCTGATCGGTACGGTCCGCCATGTGGTCGACCGCCACATGAAAAAGCTCAAAGAAGAGGATCTTCTCGAAGAGAACCGCAAGAGAATTACTCTTAAAAATCACGAAAAACTACTTGAGCGGATCAAAAATATTATATGACCCTTTAAACTCAGTCAACAAAGGAATCAAAATGATAAAGGTGTTTCAACTGTTTTTTCTCTCAACCCTTACAGCGATGTTTCTGGAGGCATATGAGGTCAAAGTTCCGGGAAGCCTCTCGGCGCACTTTACCGTTTCGTCCATCGGCAACGGACAGATCTACCGCTACTCCGGCAAAGTCTACGTCAACCGTTCCCGTGCCTTCATTGCCGACATCAGCCGCCCGTCCCGCCAAAAAGCGTGCAACTACAATTCCGACGTCAAATGGATCGACTACTCCAGTCATGCTGCGGTACGTTACAACGTCGGCAGCCTTCTTGATATGATGCAGATCCTCAAAGTAGCTCACCACTACAAAGGAAACCGCTACAAATCCAGCTACCATGGTTACCATTTCATGCTGACCCTCGATAGGAAAGGGCAGCTGAATCGTCTTACTTTCACCGACAAAGATGGGAGACGCAATACTGTCCAGCTCTCCGGAGTCCGTTATAACAAATCGCCGTATCCTGCATCCAGATTTCGCTGCGGGATCCCAAAAGGATTTCGGACAGTACAAGGGAAAATATAACCTTCACAATTCTTCCACATTTTTACCGTACTCTTGCCGGTGCAGACATGGGTACCACGTAAAGACCATGATGCATACTTTATTACAAAGGAGACAGCATGCAGGCTGCACGGAGATTGTTTCTCAAGCAACTGACCTGGCTCAGTTTTCCGGGGACAGGAGGCACGTCATTTGCTGCTGTCAAATCCCCTGTTGTTGACGAGAGCCCCTGTCTGGACATCGATGAGATGTACGACGAGACGGATGAACACTACGGCATGGAAGGGTGGCTCTAAGGATCTTTTTTCTTCTTTTTGCATGCCTCAGATCCTCTCAGAGCCTGAG
>JALVQH010000170.1 GCA_027031505.1 Campylobacteraceae bacterium
TCTCAATAGCCCCTTTATGATAGAATACGCGAAATTTATCAGCAAGGAAAATCGATACCATGATGCCCGAACTCGAAATCGTCACCCTCGAAGAGATCCAGAATGAGATCACAAGTGAACCGGGGGTAATGCTCTACTTTTCCGGAATCCACTGCAACGTCTGCCATGCACTCCGCCCCAAGGTCCAGGCATTGTTTGCCGAAAAATTTCCCGAAATCAAGCAGCGCTATATCGACGCCGAAAATTCACCGGAAGTGGCTGCCTATTATCATGTATTTGCTGTTCCGACCATGATTGTTTTTATGGATCGGCGTGAATTTGCCCGTGAAGGGCGCGCCGTAAGTCTTGTGGAGCTTGAGTCCCGCCTCGCACGCCCGTACGGCATGATGATAGAGTGATGGTATCCGATCCGTTTGGTCTGGAGATCTGGGGGGAGGAAAATTTCCTCATTGAGGCCGGAGAAGTATGTATCAATGCCGGCTCGCACCCCTCGCTCCTCTCCCTGGCCCGTACATTGCGCTCACGGGGACTGACCGGTCCCTTGCTGCTGCGCTTCCCTCACCTGATCGGCAAACAGATAGCACGTTTGTTCGGAGCCTTCGAAAGTGCACGTAGAGAGTTGGGGTATACCGGTGCTTTTCGTGCTGTTTTTCCCCTCAAGGTCAATCAGTTTCCCAACTTCATCGACACCCTCATGGAGGTGTCGTCCCCTTACACCTATGGTCTCGAAGCCGGCTCCAAGGCAGAATTGATCCTTGCTATGGCCAAAACACCGCCAGGTGCCCCCATCACCGTCAACGGCTTCAAAGATCGTGAGATGATCGCTCTGGCATTCATCGGCGCCAAAAGCGGGCACAACATCACCCTCACCATTGAGGGGATCACAGAGCTGGAAACAATCCTTGAGGTGTACAAAGAGTTCAACCATGGTGCCGATGCGCCTGCTGCACCCTGGATCGGAGTCCGGATACGGCTCCACAGCACCGGGATCGGTGCCTGGGCTAAAAGCGGGGGATACAGTTCCAAATTTGGTCTGACATCTACCGAGCTTCTCGAAGTGTACGAAATGCTCCGAAACCACAACTTGCTCTCTTTGCTCTCCATGGTTCATTTTCACATCGGCTCACAGATGGAGGAGATCGCTCCGCTCAAAAAGGCGTTGCGGGAAGCGGGCAACATTTATGCCGAACTGAAACGACGGGGGGCAGCCAGTCTCACTGCGATCAACATCGGGGGCGGACTGGCCGTGGAGTACAGCCGGCACACCCCCAATACCGACCGCAACTATTCCCTTGAAGAGTTTGCCAACGATGTGGTCTTTCTCGTGCAGGAGATCGCCCGATCCAAAGGGGTACCCGAACCCGATATTTTTACGGAGTCCGGTCGTTTTATTGCGGCGAGTCATTCCGTACTCATCGCTCCGGTACTCGAACTTTTCAGTCAGGAATACCACGAAAAATCTCTGCGTCTGAAGGTAGTTAACCCTCCGCTGCTGCAGGAGCTGGATGATCTGTACCGGGCAATCAACCGTGCCAATGCCCGCGAGTACCTCCATGATGCACTCGATCACATGGAAAGCCTGTTGAC
>JALVQH010000171.1 GCA_027031505.1 Campylobacteraceae bacterium
TCGCAGCCGAAAGAGGTAAAATGCGCCATGTTGCGGATGAGGGTGAGGTTGTGCTCGAGGGTTTTGCCAAAGCCGATCCCCACATCGAGGATGATCTTCTCCCGCGGCAATCCCAGCGCTTCGCACCAGGCAATGCGCTCCTCGAAAAACGCGGCGATCTCCGCTGTGACATCGTCGTAGTTCGGGTCACGCTGCATCGTCTGCGGCGTCCCCTGCATATGCATGATGCACAGCTGCACATCGTATTGCACTGCGAGTTTGACAATCGCTTCATCTCGAGCACCGGTAATATCGTTGATGAGGCCAAAGCCGCTCCTGAGAGCATACTCTACCACTTCCGGCGTGTACGAATCGATCGAGAAAAGAACCTGCTCATGCCATTTTTCCGATGCAATCGCATCACAAATCGGCTGAACACGCTCCAATTCCGCCGATGGGCTGACAACGTCGGCTCCCGGGCGGGAAGAGACAGCGCCGATGTCAATGATCGCCGCCCCCTCGTCGATCATCTGTTTGATCCGGGCGACGGCATCGGTTTGCTGGAAGCGGCTCCCGGCGAAAAAGCTGTCGTCGTTGGCGTTGATCACCCCCATGATGCGGACGGAGGGATGTGCTGCGGGGACGAGAGCTTCGAGTCTGCGAGCCACCTCCTTGAGGCCGAAGGGTTGCGTGCGCTCTTTCCGTGCAAGGAGCTTGAGCTGCTTGGGGGTGGCGATGAGGAGGCAGTCGTATGCAGGGCGCTCACAAGTAATCACCCCGCCGGGGACGGCGAGATCGGCACCGATGCTGAGAGCGTCCTGCTTGAGGATGTTCGCCGCAGGGGTTTTGAGCCCGCCGATGTGGATCAGGAGGGTTTCGGCTTTATCCGCCATGATGGCGACCCCGCCGCTCTCAACGCCGTAGGCTTGCAGGAGTGCACGGGGATCGGCCGGGGTGCCGATGCGGTAGAGGGTCATGGTCGTTCCTTTTTTGTTACAATTGAATCCTCTGGATTTGGAGGCAGAACTTCAGTCCTGGATACGGGACTGAAGTCCCTGCTCCTGATTGGAATAATGCCCGCCGGGTCAACAATATAGGTTTCGGCCATCATGAACGCTCCCTCTTCTTGCGGGCAAGGAGTTTGAGGAGAACACCGATAAAAACAAACGACGGAGGGGAACCTTTGTCGAGTGCTTGACGGCTCCGGTGAAACAGCTCCAGTGTCCGCTCGTCGAGATCGTACCGGCCGCTTCGGATAGCAGCGGTAACAAGAGACTCTATCAATGTTTTGGCTCCGGCACCGTCAATGCGTTTATGTTTCTGGACGAAATCGTACACTCTGCGCACATCGAGCCGCTCCATATCCAGTTCCAGCTTTTCAGCTTCTACTGTTTCATCAAGAATCGTAATCGGCAAACGGGAGCGAATCGTCCCCAGCAGCGTAGCTTTGGAAGGGAGCATGAGGATGAAGTCTGTTTTGGGCGGAGGCTCCTCGATCACTTTGAGGAGTTTGTTCTGCACCACGGGACTGAATACATCGGCTGCCAGGACAACAATGGTTTTTTCGTAGCTGGCAAGATACGCTTTTTCAATCGCCAGCCTGGCATCCTCTACGAGGAAATTTCCCTCTCGAATAAGAGGAACAAAACGCTCATTTTCCTGTGCCAGATCCTGCAACTGTGCCAGGGTCTCCTCAAAGTGGGAGGTAATGATCACCTGGCTGCCCAACCGCATCAGCTCAACTCCACCTGTCCGTACAGCGTTGCTTCGATACTTTTATCGAACAGCCGATAGAGCTGAAGAAGCTTGATGTCCAGCAGCGGATCGGTATCGCGCAGAACAAAACTACCGGAAAGTTCTTCATTGATAAGCCAGAGAAAATTCTCTTCGTTTCGGTAAGCAATCTTCGTGTAAGGGTGATTTCCCTCACCAATGTACCAAACAAGATGCCCTTGCGGATACGCAATCTCAAGCATGTCCTCAAGCAACGCAACCCGTTCGTTTGTATCGATCTCCTGAAGATGAGGAAACAAGCTCCCCAGACTGTGAATGGGAAGAAACGGACGCTCTTTGTTCGGAGCATTGACAGCATTGAGAATGTAGCGCTCAAACCAACGGCGCTGAGGATCGGTCAACAATAAGACCGCTTGACCATCTACGATCCGCTCCAACACTCCTTTGGCAAGAGGAACCCAGTCGTATCGATGTTCTTCCATCCAACTGAAATCAGAAGGTTCCTCCCGGATCACTCCAAGTGTCCACTCCAGCAGTGAGGGCATTGTTACTGATCCAACCGATACGTTTCGTGCAATACTCGCACAGCCAATTCGCCAAATTTCTCATCGATCACCATCGAAACCTTGATTTCCGAGGTGGAGATCATCTCGATGTTGATGTTGTTTTCGGCCATGACGCTGAAAGCTGCAGCCGCCACACCGCTGTGGGATTTCATCCCCACTCCGACCACAGAGACCTTGGCGATCTTCTCGTCAAAATCAACGCTGCCGATCTCCTCGCCAAAACCTTCGATCACTGCCCGGGCTTGCTCAAGTTCGCTCTGGGGAACTGTAAACCCGAGATTGGTTGTGCCGTCATTGCTGGCATTCTGGATGATCATGTCGACATTGATCTGCTCCGCAGCCAGAGTATTGAATATCTCTGCGGCCACCCCCGGACGATCCACCACATCTCTCAGAGAGACCCGCGCCTGATTTTTATCCAGCGCAATTCCGCTGACAAGTACTGCTTCCATTCCTGCTACCTCCTCACTGATGATGGTTCCTTCCGCATCGCTGAAACTGCTGCGGGCAATGATAGTGACCCCCATTTTTTTGGCCAGTTCCACCGAACGGCTCTGGAGCACTTTGGCGCCGAGGCTGGCCAGTTCAAGCATCTCGTCGTACGAGATGCGATCCAACTTTTTAGCATGGGGTTCGATACGGGGATCGGTAGTGTAGATCCCGTCAACATCGCTGTAGATCTCACACACATCTGCCCCAAGTGCTCCAGCGATGGCTACCGCACTCAGATCGCTGCCCCCCCGCCCAAGTGTCGTAACATTGCCCTGCTGATCGATCCCCTGAAATCCGGCAACGACAACAATCCGACCCTGATTTACGTGGTTGCGCATGGCTTCGGTATTGATCTCCTCAATCCGGGCAAACATATGGGTGTCGTCGGTGCGGATGCCGGCTTGCCGACCCGTCATCGCCACCGCCGGATACCCCATCTCCTGCAATGCAATAGCCAGCAATGAGGCCGTCACACGCTCACCGGAACTGAGCAGGATGTCCATCTCCCGCCTGGAAGGAGCCGGAGAGAAGTGGTGAGCATAATCTATGAGCTTGTTGGTCTCACCGCTCATGGCGGAGACCACCACCACCAAATCGTTCCCTGCATCCTGTGCTGCAGCAATTTTGCGGGCAACGTGTCCAATCCGTTCAAGATCCCCTACACTGGTACCGCCATACTTCTGTACAATCAACATTTATAACAATCCTTCTTTTTGAAAATAGTCAATTACCCGCCGATATGATGGACGCTTGAAATAAGCCACCCGCTTAAACAGCTCATCGATCGTCACCCGCCGGTACTCTTCAAATTCCGGAACTGCATACGTATGCAGATTCAATGTCGCACCCGGATTGAGCTGGACAAGAAAATAACGTTGGCTCTGCCCTTTGAACGGATAAATTTTGGAGGATCTGGTCTCAGGAAAGTCGTATCGAATCCATTCCGGGTACTCTCCCAGAACTTTCACATCATCCGTGCCTATCTCTTCGCGCAACTCGCGAAATAATGCTTCTCGTGGCGTCTCATCGGTATCAATACCCCCCTGGGGAAATTGCCAGCCACGCCGCATTCCTGTACGACGAGCAATCACAAATTCCCGAGTCAGATCGTAGTCGGATGAAAGAATAATCGCGGCAACATTGGGTCGGTAGGCCGTATATTCCTGCATTGTGATCTCTTTTCGGTCGCCCGATCCGGACGTCCCTGTTACATAATTTCTGATAAGATTTTATCTAAAATAGAGTTATAACCCTTTGAAAAGTCCCAAAAAAGGTGCGTCGTGTTGGTCTACATCCATATTCCCTACTGTGACTCCAGGTGCCACTACTGCGCCTTCAACTCCTGCGTCGGGCGTTTCGATACCCGCCCGCAGTACCTGGCTGTCCTGCATCGCCAGCTCACCTATGATCTGGAACACACCGGCGCCACACTGAACAGCGTCGAGACCCTCTTCATCGGTGGCGGTACCCCCTCGACCGTCCCGCCGGAGCTCTATGCGCCAATCTTCGAGACGCTTGCTCCCTGGCTCACCCCCGACGCCGAGATCACCGTCGAAGCCAACCCCAACTCCGCCACCCGCGACTGGCTGAGCGGCATGCAGTCCCTCGGGGTGACCCGCGTCAGCTTCGGCGTGCAGAGTTTCGACGCCGACAAACTACGCCGTCTCGGCCGCGCCCACACTCCCCGGCATGCCATCGAAGCGATTGAAACGGCTCATGACATCGGGGTTGAGCACCTCTCACTCGACCTCATCTACAATGTCAGCGGCGACACTCGGGAGCTGCTGGAACGCGACATTGAGCAAGCGTTCGCACTGCCGATCGATCACCTCTCGGCGTATGAACTGACGATCGAATCGGGTACCCCCTTTGCTGCCACACCCGACATTCGCCAAAACGACGATGCGCTGGCCTTTTTCGTCGCTGAATCGATCACGGCACGGGGCTTTGCACACTACGAGATCTCCAATTTCGGACGCTATCAGAGCCGCCACAATCTCGGCTACTGGGAATTGCGCCCGTATCTGGGTATCGGAGCCGGAGCCGTCGGATTCGACGGAACTGTCCGCACTTATCCCCCCGCCGACATCGACACCTACCTCACCGATCCGCTCCGGCAGCGCACTGAGCCCCTCACCCCCGACGACCTGCGGACTGAACGGATATTCCTGGGTCTTCGCTCCCGTATCGGTGTCGATGCTGCCATACTGACCCCCAAGCAGAAGCACCGCGCCGTGATGCTGACCGAGGAGGGGAAACTGCAGGAAGAGAAGGGGCACTACTTCAATCCAAATTTTTTCCTCGCCGATGAGATTGCGCTGTTTTTGATGGGGTAGCTACCGAAAT
>JALVQH010000172.1 GCA_027031505.1 Campylobacteraceae bacterium
TCAGCACATCATCGTGTTCTCCCCGCCAAACTCCGGCGCCAAAACCGCTATGTCGGCAACGGATGGTATGTGGATGAGCACGGTCAGTATGATGAGCAGTACAGCGTTGTTCCCACCCGCATCCGGCACATTCGCATCCGCCGTCACCGGCAGCATGCTTATCGTCACTACCGCAGACAATGGTATCTGACCTTCCTGTATGAGCGGGCGGAGTTTTATGATCGTCATGGATACCATTACGGCTACTTCAACGAACGAGGATTTGTATTTGAGGGCGTATTTTATCGCTACGATCGTGCCTATACCTATCAGGATCGTCTACACGGCAAAGGATTGTTTGAGCACCGTTTTTACCGCCCGCGTCATCGCTATGCTTTCCGCCGCCGATACAACCGGGAAGACAGAGATGGTTTTGGCTTCTATTTCAGGTGGTCTCTCTGAGAAAAATCAGACAACACATAATTTTAGAATCCATGCCATAATTTTGTCACATTTCTATGCTATAATGCGATACGAGGTGTGACATGTATCATTTACTTAAAAACAAAACGGCACTCTATGTAGAGGATGAACCTGAGGTACTGAAAAATATTGCTGAGCTCCTTGGTAACTTTTTTGGTACGTTTCGAACGGCAGCAGATGGACTGGAAGCATGGGAGATTTTTCGCTCTGAAACCATTGATGTTGCTCTGATTGATATTGAACTGCCCGGTTTGAATGGTTTGGAACTAATCAAGCGTATGCGCACGGTCAACAAAGAGATGCCTATTGTAGTGATCTCTGCCTACACCAGGACCGATTATCTTCTTGAATCGGTTGAGCTTCATCTTGATAAATACATCATCAAACCCTTGACTTCGAAAAAAATTCATACCCTGCTCGATCGACTCAATGAAGATTTTGCTAATGAAAACATCATTGAACTGGTACCCGATGTGCTGATCAACAATACCAGCATGACCCTTCTGCAGGACAATGTAGCACGGGAACTTTCGAAGCGTGAAGCGATGTTTCTGCGTCAGCTGAGCCGCAAAGGGATTATCACCTACGAAGAGATTGCTGCCTTGTGGACCCAGGGACCGCCGACGGACAATGCTATTCGTTCTTTTGTTCGTCATTTGCGAAAAAAGCTTCCGGAGGGGTTGCTCGAAAACCGTAGCGGTATTGGGTATGCTTTGAAGAGAACCGGATGAAAACCCGTCATTTTTCTTCGACACGCATCACGACGCTCGTGCTTCTTTTTCCCGTATTGGTTCTGTTGATCTACGGAGGATTGATGTATCTCTATTTTGCTTATGCTCAGAGTCGAGATACCCGATGGGAGATCATGCAGTATGAAGATCGCCTGATGGATACCGAGGTAAGCAATCTCAAAGAGAAAGTGCGCAACATGGCGGCATATATCCGTTATTATGACAGCCAAAGTGCCAACAAAATAAAAAAAGACGTCCAGGACATTGTTAATGCGGCGGTGGATGTAGCTGACAGTCTTTATGAGGGATATCGATATACGCAGAGCAGACCCTATATAGAGGCTATGATTGTTCATGCGCTGGAAAATATCCATTTTGAGGGGGGGATGGGCTATCTGTTTATTCTGGATATGCAGGGGAACGTCAAGCTCCACAATGACCGGTCAAGAATCGGCCGGAATGACATGCAGGTGCGTGACAGCAATGGCAAGCCGATCGTGCAGGAGTTTACCCGTATTGCACGCGAAAAAGGTGAAGGTTTTGTCGACTATTACTGGTATCTTCCCAACAGCCGGGGAAAAAATATGCATTACAAAATCTCATTTATCAAACGCCTCAAAAAGCTTGACTGGTACATCGGTGCGGGGGAGTATCTCCACTATATGCGTCGCTTTGTCCGCAAGGACATGTGGAGATATATCCAAAACAACGGGCGTTTTGATGAGGGGTATTTTTTTGTTGTTGATTCGGTGGGTCATACGATCTACCATCCGGACGGCAATGCCACACAGGATGCCAATCGGTATCTGATCGAAGGGGTGTATCGGGACGATAATTACATTGCCTGCACAGAGTATGTTGCGCAATACGACTGGTATATCACGGCAGTCAAAAACCTCAAGCACGTCAATGCCAGCATTGCGCAGAACAAAAAATATATTCTTCAGAAACGCACCAAGAATATTCGTGCCGCACTCTGGATCATGCTGGCAATGCTCCTGCTTTCTCTCTTCCTCTCTCTTTATCTCTCGACCATTATCAATCGCCGGCTTAAAGCTTATGAAGAGCAGCTCAGAGAGAGCAATGAAAAACTTCTCTTTCAATCCCGCCAGGCTTTGATCGGAGAGCTGCTGCCGATGATCGCCCATCAGTGGCGCCAGCCGATCAACAAGATTGCTTCGGTACTGGCCTTGATGCGCTTTGATATGGCATCGGGCGAATGCGATCCCCGGAAAATTGATGCTGAGTGTGAAACGATGGAGGAAAGTATAGAATTCATGTCGGAGACTATTGATGATTTTCGCACGTTTTACCGTCCGAAAAACGAGAGCGAGGTGGTGGATCTGAGCAAATTGATCACCAAGGCAATTGAATTTGTCGATGGATCGATTCGCCAGAAGAATATACTCCTGACAACCCATCTGCAGAACATCTACTACAAACTGTATGCCAACGAATACCTTCAGGTGCTGATCAATCTAATCAAGAATGCAACCGATGCTTCCGAACGAAAAGGGCACATCAGAGTGGATCTTTTCGAAAAGGGTGGTGTTATCAAGACGATAGTATCCGACAACGGCAAGGGGATTCCGGAAGAGGACCTCAATCGCATTTTCGAGCCGTACTACTCCACCAAAGAAAACTCAATGGGTCTGGGGCTCTATATGAGCAAGATGATTATCGAGAAACATATGCATGGAAGTATATCGGTTGAGCAGAGTGAGCGGGGGGAGACCCGCTTCATTATCTGCCTTTACCGGCAGGAGTGATCGGGGTTGCTGTCAGCATCAATGGCGCGGACAATGGCCCATTTCTCCTTGTACTCAGCCGGGATAAAGAGGGCATCATGGTAGCGGTTGACCTCACGGAGAGTTCCATTGGCATCGGTGAATCGGAAGGCAAAAAATGCCCGTTCTATTTTGTGGGCAAGTGAGGGTTTGAGGTTGTATGGGTATCCGTAGCCGGTACCGGGAAAGAATTGGGATCGGTAGAGGATCCGGACATCCTCTTTGCGGATGATTCCCCGCTCAATCATGCTGGCAAGCACGCCATCGGCGATGGCAGCGATTTTGGCTTGATGGCGGACGATTCGCTCGATCGATTTGGTATGGGAACCGGAGAAACGCACCTGGTAATCGATGCCGTCGCTCATGTGGAAGGTCTCTTTGAGCAGTGCATGAGGGGCTTTGTAGCCGGAATTGGATGTCGGCGTAACAAAGAGGATGGTTTGGTCATGGAGATCCTGCATGGAGCGGATGCCACTCCCGGGCCAGGTGATGATCTCCATGGTGTAGCCGTAGGTACCGTCTGCTTTGGCCGCCATCGCGAAGAGACGAAAGCCCGAACAACGCACCCCCACAGGCACAGAGCCGGTATTGAGCCCGACGATGTGAACCAGGCCGTTGCGCATCGCTTCAAGCTGGGCGGCATTGGTTCGGTAAAGGAAGTAACGAACCTTCTTGCCGGTTGCTTTTTCGATATATCGAGCCAGCGCTTCGCGTGCATCTTTGTAGAGAGCCTGATTTTCGGTATAGCCAAAAACAAGCGTGTAGGGATCGAGCCATTTATCGGGATTGGGTTCAGGATCCGCCAGCATATCGCCGTCCCGATCGCAGAAGCGTGTATCCAGGTTGCCGTGGGGGCAGTTTGGTTTGCCAGGAGCAGCAGCCAAAATCAAGAATGTGCACGCAACAGTCCACATCAAAAGGTGTCTGATCATCGATCCCTCCCGCTCGCAGATTATCTATTATAACAAAAAAATAATTTTTTTTAAAAACTGCAACACAGGTTGCAATTATTTTTGTGAATCAAGTGTTAAGATTGCATTGAAATTGGGTCAATCCCAATCAAATCACTTGATAAGGAGTCACGCATGTACGTTACACGTTATACCAATCCCTATCGGGATATCCGTCGGAGTTTTGATCTGATGAATACACTGCTGAGTCGATTCGAAGAGGATCAGAGCGAGGGCATTGCGGGTGATTTTATCCCGGCAGTCAACACACGTGAGGGCGACGATGCCTACTACATCGAGCTTGATCTTCCCGGCATTAAAAAGGAGGATATCGAGATTACGACTGAGGACAACATCCTGACCATCTCTGGTGAGCGCAAGCAAAGCAAGGAGAGCGAAGGGGATGAGTACTACAAGGTCGAGAGTGTTTATGGAAAATTTGTCCGGAATTTTACTCTGCCGGAGAAAGTCGATGTCGAAAAGATTCATGCCGAATCGAAAAACGGTGTGCTCGAAGTGGTCATTCCCAAGATCGCCGAAGCAGAGCGCAAACCCAAAAAGATCACAATCAAATAAGGAGGTTTCTCATGGATATCGTCAATAAAACCAAAGAGATTGGCCAGGCCGTTGAAGAGAAGGTGGAACATGGACTGGAGGTGGCCAAGGAGACTTTTGCCAATGTAGCAGCTCATCTGCCGTTTGCCAACCTTGCCAGAAAAGGGAGCGACCAGTTTGTGATCGAAGTGGATCTGCCGGGTGTCGAGAAAAAAGATATCGAAGTGCAGATCGAAGAGAACATTCTTGTCGTCAAAGCGACCCGCAAAATGAAGAAAGAGGTCAAAAAAGAGGACTACTACCTCATGGAGAGCAACTTCGGGCTCATTTCCCGGTCGTTTGTTCTTCCGGAGGGGATCGACACGTCCAAAGTTGAAGCCCATTTCGAAAATGGCCGCTTGCGGGTCGTTCTCGAGAAAGAAGAGGCTCGCAAGGCCAAAAGTATCGCGGTCTCATAATCAAACAGCGGCCGGGTACGATTCAAATTTCAGGGCATGGTAGCTGTTGAAAAATTTTCTATCTCCGGATCAGGGGTTGCAATTTGACCGGCAGCATGGTATTATTGCAGATAAAAGAACGGAAATACCTGTGTATGGGAGGAAGAAATATAACCATGCGACGTCTTATCG
>JALVQH010000173.1 GCA_027031505.1 Campylobacteraceae bacterium
AAGCACGCATTCCGCTGGCGCAGCTGGTCATCTACCTCGCCAGCTCCCCCAAATCCAACAGCAGCTACCTCGCAATCAATGCTGCACTCGATGCGATCAAAGCCGGAGACATTACGCCCGTGCCATCCTGGATAAAAACCCGCAACAAGAATTACAGATACCCCCACGATTATGGCGGGTGGGTCGAGCAGGATTATGGGGTAAAGGGGGTCTACTACCGCTCAAAGGGTGCTGGACTTGAATCGAGACTCGACGAGTGGCTTGAGAAGATAAAAGAAAAGAAATATTCGGCTACTTAAGCGTAGAAAGCTTATTCCGAGCCTGATCCGCAGTGATCTCGCCTCCAATATATTTCTCCTCAAGATGGCTGAGATATTTCAAGAGATATTGTTTGAACTCACCATTGACAATGGTGAGATCTGCTTCCGACTTTGCGAGGGAAAAATCGGGCAGCTTACCGACAATGCGATCCTTGGTCGGCGTAGTAGACCAAATGGTTTTTGCCTGAGCCAGAGAAACTCCCGAGAGATCAAGGACAGGATCGCCAAGAACATCTTTTTTGTAGTACTGCGCATACGGCGCATTCCTGTCATCCACAGACCATTTCGCATCTTCTTTGCCTGAAGAGACGGCAAACATGCTCATGGCAAAATAAATAAAAGCGGCGCCGATTGCAAAAATAATAAGGATACTCCGATCCATCGCTTGTCCTTTCTTCTGTGTCCTGAGTGGTATTATAGCAAAAATTTATCAAATATGCTGTTGTGGTGCGTATGGTACGGACGAGAGGACTTGAACCTCCACACCTTGCGGCACCAGATCCTAAGTCTGGCGTGTCTACCAATTCCACCACGTCCGCACACACCAATACAAAAAGTGGCACGCCCGTCAGGATTCGAACCTGAGACCGCTCGCTTAGAAGGCGAGTGCTCTATCCAGCTGAGCTACGAGCGCATACGTTATTGGTATCTTCCGTTTGCGTGGTACGCCAGAGAGGAGTCGAACCCCTAACCCCCAGATCCGAAGTCTGGTGCTCTATCCAATTGAGCTACTGGCGCATGATTGTTGTTGAAGGAAAGGATATGGGGTGGATAAAGGGATTCGAACCCTTGACCCCCTGTGCCACAAACAGGTGCTCTAACCAACTGAGCTATACCCACCATACTTGAAAAGTTTTACACCGAGCAATGGTCGGAGTGAAAGGACTCGAACCTTCGACCCCCTGCTCCCAAAGCAGGTGCGCTACCAGACTGCGCCACACTCCGTTGCGGCGAAAAAGGAGTGCCATTATAGTCAAAGCAGCTTAAAATGTCAAACTTTTTCCCCGTCAATTGGAAGAAACTTGCCGCAACCCTTCTCTTCTGTTCCGCCGAAGCTCTTGATCTCTCTTGCCTTTCCCTCTCTGCGAATTTTCTGGCGCAGACACTCTGAAGCTTTTATGCATACCTTATTTTCGCATCCCACATCTTCAGGAACAGCCATGACATACCTCGTGTTTTGTTGCTTTTTTTCGAGAGTATTATACCAAAGTGACCTTTTTCTCCCCTGCTGCAGTGTGACCGATCACATAAGCATCCGTTGCAGAAAGGATTGCGTCGAGGTCTGCCTCTTCGACGATCCACACCATTCCGATCCCCATGTTGAATGTCCGCATCATCTCTTCGTCATCAACGTATCGCATCATAAAATCAAAAATCGGCGATGTACGAATCGCTTCGCGCTTCACAAGAGCCGTGATACCCTCGGGAAGCACACGCGGAAGGTTTTCGACAATGCCGCCACCGGTAATATGTGCCAGAGCTACGATTTTATCCCGGTGGGTCTTGAACATTTTGACGTAAATGCGGGTGGGTTCAAGCAGCGTTTCGACCAAGGGTCTGCCCTCAAAGGGATCTTCCAGTCCCATACCCAGCTTTTCGAAAAACAACTTGCGTACCAGCGAATAGCCGTTGGAGTGGATGCCGGAGCTTGGCAGAGCGACCAGTATTTGCCCCGGTTTGACCCGGCTTGTCCGATCCAGTTCGCTCCGCTCGGCAATCCCGACGGCAAAACCGGCCAGATCAAAATCTTTTTCTGCGTACATTCCCGGCATCTCAGCTGTCTCGCCGCCGACAAGGGCGCATTCGGCGCGGCGGCATCCTTCGGCAATGCCACCGACAACGGCCTCGGCACTGCCGGGGAGAAGCTTGCCGGTTGCGTAATAGTCGAGGAAAAACATCGGTGTGCCAAAATTGCAGATGAGATCGTTGACGCACATCGCCACGAGGTCGATCCCCACGGTATCGAGACGTCCGCTCTCGATGGCCAGCTTGAGCTTGGTGCCTACACCATCGGTCGCCGAAAGAATCACCGGCTCCCGATATCCCGCCGGGAGAGCATACGCACCGGCAAACGAACCAATCCCTCCGATCACGTTCGCGTCAAACGTTGAGGCGACGTCCGATTTGATCGCTTCGACAAAGGCATTGCCCGCATCGATATCAACTCCGGCTTCCCTGTAGCTTACCATATCATGCACCAACCCAGTCCTCATCGTCGTCGCACGGTGGCAGAATGCGTTTCAACGCCGTCAGAGAGGGGCACACATCGGTAAAAGCACGCACAAAGAGAACAACCATCACTGCCAGTTGAATCACAAATGCCAAGCCAAACAACTGACTGCCGGTCAACCCCATAACCAGCCCCAGAATGATCGCAAGAAAAACATACCACATTCGCTCAGCACACATTGTCATAATCTATACCTCCATTATTGTATTTGGCGCCAACCGATGATCATCTGCACTGCGGCATGCTTCGCAACGCGATCAAAGAGACAGACCGACAATGCCGCACTTGCCTGGATACCTCGGCTTCCGCTAACAACATTATAACATAACAAAAATAGCTTCCACTCACACGCGTCTGAATTAACCTTGTGTTATAATATCTCACTTTTTTTCAAGGAAAACGCATGCGAAGTGACGAAATAAAACAGGGGTACAGCCGCGCCCCGCACCGCAGTCTGCTGAGAGCCACCGGTATCCGGAACGACGATTTCGACAAACCGTTCATCGGGGTGGCCAACTCCTTCATCGAGATCATCCCCGGGCACTTCTACCTCAACAAAGTAGCCGAAATCATCAAAGAGGAGATTCGGGCTCAGGGGTGCGTGCCGTTTGAGTTCAATACCATCGGGGTCGATGACGGGATCGCCATGGGACATGACGGGATGCTCTATTCTCTTCCCAGCCGTGAAATCATCGCCAATTCCATCGAAACGGTGATGAATGCGCACAAGCTCGATGCTATGATCGCCATCCCCAACTGTGACAAGATCGTCCCGGGGATGATCATGGGGGCTCTGCGGGTCAATGTCCCGACGGTCTTCGTCAGCGGCGGACCGATGGCGGCTGGACACCTCGAAGACGGCACCCCCATCGACCTCGCCACCGTGTTCGAAGGGGTCGGCCAGTACGAAGCGGGTGAGATCACCGAAGCACAACTCCAGGAGATCGAATGCAACGCCTGCCCGAGCGGCGGAAGCTGCTCAGGGATGTTCACCGCCAATTCGATGAATACCCTCATGGAGGCGATGGGGATCGCCCTGCCGGGCAACGGAACCATCCTGGCGCTCACCAAAGAGCGGGAAGAGCTCTTCCGGGCAGCCGCACGACGCATCTGCGAGATCGCCAAATCGGAGAACCCTTCAAGATTCAATTTCCGCAACATCCTCAACGACAAAGCGGTTCACAACGCTTTTGCCGTCGATATGGCGATGGGGGGCAGCTCCAACACCGTCCTCCACATGCTCGCCATCGCCAATGAAGCGGAGGTGGACTTCAAGATCGAAGACATCAACACCATCAGCAAGCAGGTGAGTCACATCGCCAAGATCAGCCCCTCTCTCACCACCGTCCACATGGAAGACATCAACCGTGCCGGCGGTGTGAGTGCGGTGATGAACGAGATGAACAAACGGGTCAACACAACCCTCCAGGACAATCTTACCGTGACAGGTGAGAGCCTCTACGAGCGCATCGCCAACGCCACAATCAAAGATACTGAGATCATCCACACGATCGACAACCCCTACAGCGAAGTGGGCGGCCTGGCGATCCTCTTCGGAAACCTCGCCGAACAGGGTGCGGTGATCAAAACCGCCGGAATCGTCGGTGAGCGGCGTTTTGCCGGAAAAGCGGTCTGTTTCAACAGTCAGGACGAAGCGATCGCAGGGATCACCGGTGGCAGAGTCAAAGCCGGGGATGTGGTTGTCCTGCGGTACGAAGGCCCCAAAGGGGGGCCGGGGATGCAGGAGATGCTCAGTCCGACGAGTCTGATCATGGGGATGGGACTGGGCGAGAGTGTCGCTCTGATCACCGACGGCCGCTTCAGCGGAGCCACCCGGGGTCTGAGCATCGGACACGTGAGCCCCGAAGCCGCTGAAGGGGGACTTATTGCTCTCGTCGAAGACGGAGACGAGATCTTCATCGACGTCGACACATATACCATCGAACTGCGTGTCAGCGAAGAGGAGATCGCCAGACGCCGAGCCGGTTTCGCCCCGATCGTCAAACCCCTCACAAGCCGCTGGCTCCGGCAATACCGGGCACTGGTGACCAATGCCAGCCGTGGAGCAGTACTCGAGGCTGACTAAAACGATAATCTGCCTGAGCCCTCCCAACCCGCCTGCACTTTGCGTGGGTGAGCGGGATACGGGCAGGACGAAGCTCCGCTATCGCCAGAGATCAATAAACATCATCATGACTGCCGACATCCACGAGGATAATCACCTCATCACGGATGATAAAATCAATCACGATGCGGTACTGCATATTGATGGAAACCGATGAGTAGCGTTGCAACTTTCCTTGGAGTTTGTGAAGTCTGAGGGAGGGGTGGTGAGGATCATTTCTCAGGAGCTCGATGGCTTTTTTGTACTGAGGGTATATCTCCCGGTGTTTTTTAAAAAATTTGATCGCTTTTTTCTCATAACTCTGGGCGAACCGAATCTCAATCATCACTCAACGCTGCCTCAATCGCTGCGAAATGCTGCTGGGGATCGGTATGATACTGCCCCTCATCGATATCCTCTGTCACCTCGGTATAAGCGCGATCGAGCTGATAGGCG
>JALVQH010000174.1 GCA_027031505.1 Campylobacteraceae bacterium
CGAGTGTCCGGTCGTACCCCTCGGGGACAAACATCGGATCGTAGCCAAACCCCCTGTTGCCGCGTGTTTCGGCGATCACCTCTCCGTACATCCAACCGTGAACCACGTATGCACCGTATCGTGAGACGATGGCAATGGCAGCAGTATAATAAGCCGGGGCAGAGACATGTCCGTGCGCCTTGAGAGCGTCGATGAGTGCATGCAGGTTTTCCGTGTCGGCCGCACCTTCGCCGGCATAGCGTGCCGAGTAGATTCCGGGTGCCCCCCCGAGTACCGGCACCGAGATACCGCTGTCATCAGCGATAACGATCCCCTCATCCCCCAGTCTCTCATGCACGGCATGTGCCTTGATGAGCGCATTGGCAGCAAATGTTTCCCCGTCCTCAACGATTGCAAACGGCTCCATCACATCCCCATACGGGGCGATGGGTGTCTGCAGTATTGTCTGAAACTCCCGAAGCTTTCCTGTATTGCCGCTTGCAAGGATTAGTTTCATTTTCTTAACCTTTCTTTAACGATATAGGACTATAATTCTCCGTTTTTATCACTTGAATCCTGTCTCCCGGATGCAGATCGGCATACAGGAGCGTTTCAGGAGGCAGGATTCAGGTATTATACCAAACCCTGCAAGGAAATCCCATGAAAGACATTTTCAAAAAAGTCCTCCCACTCAGTCTGATCGTCGCACTGCGATTCTTCGGTCTGTTCATCGTCCTCTCTGTCCTCTCGCAATACGCGCTCGGGATGCCCGGAGGAACAGCTACGCTGGCCGGAATAGCTGTCGGCGGCTATGCTTTGACCCAGGCGCTCCTTCAGGTTCCCTACGGGGTTCTCAGCGACAAAATCGGGCGCAAAAAAACTCTGCTGATCGGCCTGCTGATTTTTGCGGCCGGCTCGGCAGTGTGTGCCCTCTCGTCCAACATTTACATACTCCTCTTCGGCCGATTCCTCCAGGGGGCGGGGGCTATCGGAAGTGTCGTAACCGCCATGATCGCCGATCATGTCCGGGAAGATCAGCGTGCCCACGCTATGGCTGTTATGGGGATGACCATCGCCATATCGTTTGCCGCGGCGATGATCATCGGTCCCGTTATCGGGGGTTTCTACTCGGTGGGTGCTCTTTTCTGGCTGACGGCGATTCTCGCCGTGGCAGCACTGGCGATCCTCTTCACCGCTGTCCCGGAACCCCCTTCAATCGTCCACAGCTACAGCGAAGAGGAGGCGAAGATCAGGCATGTGTTCAAGGACAAGGATCTCCTGAGGATGTACATCACTTTTCTCTTCCACAGCTCCACGATGGCTATCGCCTTTTTCATTATTCCGGTTGTCATGAGGCAGCACTTTGGTCTCGGGGCTGAAGCGTACTGGAAAATATACCTTCCGGCCGTCTTTTTCGGGATCATCGCCATGGGACCGGCGGCGGTCTTTGGCGAAAAGTACAACAAAGGCAAAGAGGTCTTTCTCGTCTCCATTGCGTTTGTAGCAGCCGCCTTTGCCCTGATGGGATGGGCAGCCTCTCTATTCTGGTTCGGAGTGGGGACAACGTTTTTCTTCATTGGATTCAATATGTTTGAGCCCCTGTTGCAGAGTTTTGTAAGCAAATTTGCCAAAGTTCATCAAAAAGGAGCGGCGCTTGGAGTGGCCAACACTTTCGCCTATGTCGGGATTTTCCTCGGAGGTGCCGTCGGCGGATATGCATATGAATATTTCGGGCGGGGGGGTGTAGCGATCCTTGTACTGGCGGTGGCTTTTGTCTGGATCCTCTGGATCGTCGGAATGCGCAGCCCCGGTGTCCGGGACAACCTTTTTCTCCCCTTTGATATGTACGATCGGGACAAAATCGATGCCCTCAAACACCTCAACGGTGTGACCGATTTTTATCGGAACGATACCGAGAAATTAATCGTCGTCAAGTTTGACAACGACCTGCTTGACGGGGATACGATCCGGGGCATTCTGCTCAAGCGCTGATGGATCACTGCACCAGGCAGATACTCAAGCATAATCTCGTTTCGTCCCACTCTCTCAAACGTTCAGATTATGTATTGGTGCGGTGACAGTTAGAGGTATCCTTTACCTTGTTTCTGGTATAGTTGTATCAAACGTACACATTTGTATACATAAGGTTTCCTATGCTCAAACGCCTCAAAAATTATGAAGAAGAGCTTTTGAGAACTCTTCCGAATATTTTTTACCGCTACCTTTATGATACCTTGATCAATCATGACCGCCTCGCCGGAATCATCGGTGCAACCGGTATGGGCAAAACTACCCTCCTGCTCCAACGGTGTCATGCTCTCCGGGAAGAACACGGAAGCGAAAAAGTTCTCTATCTTACCCTTGACTACCCTTTCCTTGCCAACATGGATCTTGTTGAGTTTGCCGAAGAGCTGCACGCTGAAGGGGTACGCTATCTCCTGATCGACGAGATACACAAGCACCCCTATTTTCGCCAAACCCTCAAAACGATTTATGACAAAGTGATGGGAATGCAGATTCTCTTTGCCGGAAGTCCGGCCATGGATACCGCCGGATTGGGGGCACGGCTGACACTGCATCGTCTCCAGGGTCTCTCGTTCCGGGAGCTTATGTCGATCGGGCGCGACGAACCTCTTCCCCATTTTACCCTCAACGAAATTTTGAGCGACCACACGCTTATTGCGAGGGAACTCTCGGAACACTTTGATATTGCCAAAGGGATCCGTGCATACCTGCGGGGAGGATATTATCCTGCTCACACCGATCCCCGCCGTACTTTTTCCCGCTCTATTCTCGACTCCCTCAACACTACCCTCGATATCGATCTGGTCACTACCGGAAAAGTGGAGCAGAAATACACCTACAAAATGCGCCGGGTACTCGAAGTTCTCAGCAAAACCGATCCCGGAAATGTCAATCTATCCCGCATCGCTGACGATGCCGGAATCAGCCGGGTCAAGCTCTACGATTATCTCCGTTTTCTGCAGGAGGCCGGTCTGCTGCATCTGATCCCGAAATCGGACAAAAACGCCCGCCAAAAAGCCAAACCCGCCCGCATATACATCGACAATACCAACCTGCGCATCTTCTACAACCCTTCCCCCGATATTGCCAATATTCGGGAAACCTTTTTTGTCAACCAGCTCCGTGCCACCGAAAAATTAGCGGCAGCACCTGATGGAGTCTTTTTTGTCAACAATAAGTGGCGATTCCAGGTTACAAAACCCGCAAAAGGAGAAACGGATTATTTCGAGGAGCGGCTCGGAGCCTACCGCGTTGTTGATACCCTTATCAGTGAACAGCCGTATCAGGTGCCGCTGTGGCTGTTTGGGTTTTTGTACTGAGCTGGAGGTTTGCTGTCACCATACACCACACCAGCCAAATTAAACCCTTTGATGTCTTTCGTTTATTACCGCACCAATAAATAGTCTGAATTTTTGATGCTGCAATTTTGTTCATAATCAAGGCAGATTTTCTCGAAGAGAGTGCAAGCACAAAGTTCAGACTATTTGTTGGTGCGGTAATAATGCTTCTCATGCTTGCGGCTGCCGGAGCTGCGGCATGAGACCGGCAATTATTCAGAGGTCTCAATTCATATTATGATATAATAATGCAGAGAGGTGACAATCTACAATATCTGTTTCCATAATCACTTTGGATAACAGCAATTGGCTCCTGGCGGCAAACGATGTGAGGATGGAGTTGGCACATGATAAAAAAAGTATGGATTGGATCAATACTGTTGATTGCAGCTGTCTGGTCTCTTGATGCGGCTGCTTCCTCAGGCAGCAATCGAGAGAAGCTGAACTTGAGAATTGAACAATTGAGCAAAAAACTTACAAAAGATTACAAACTGCTGGTACTTCGAAATGATGAGGTATCAATGCATTCGGTCAAGAAAGATTTGGATGAAATCATTGCCAATATCCATTTACTTGTAGAGAGCGTGGGCTCAAAGGATGCAAACGATATTTTTGCGTTTTTGCAATACAGCCGAAAAGAGATTGACAGCATGCTGCAGAAAAAAGCAACTGCCAAACGGGCAATCTTGATGGAAGACTACAGTAAAGTATTTCTTGAGGGGGCACAGCAAATTGCACATCAACCTGAGAACACCAAAGGCGCAAAACACCACTGATATTACCAGGGTATCATATCCGTATTCACTCCCCAAATTATTTTAACACAGCGTACCAGAGAGGGGTTTACGCCTCCCCCAGCTTCTCAATCGTGACCGGTTTGTTGTCGACCCCCATGAGTTTCGCGGCGCGGGCTTTGATCCCCTTGATGGTGAAGCCGTAGCGTTTGAAGAGTTCTTTAGCGGGGGCGGAGGCGCCGAAGGTCTCCATCCCCAGCACATCGTCGGCGTATCGGTAGTACTCGGTGGCGCGCGCCGCTTCGACGGCGAGAACTTTGGTCTCAGGCTTGATGACCGCCTGTTTGTACGCCTCATCCTGCTCATGGAAGAGATCGAGGCATGGGACGGAGACGATGTTGGCCGGGATACCCATCTGCTCGAGGAAGCATCCCGCCTGGAGGGAGGGCATCACTTCCGAGCCGCTCGCCATGATGGTGAGCGCTGCCCCTTCGCGCTCCTTGATGAGGTAGGCGCCGCGTGACGGGTCGCCGAAATCGCGGGTGGGTTTGAGGGTCTTGAGCTTCTGTCGGCTGAGGACGAAGCCATGGGGGGCGTCGATCGTCAGTGCCGTCTGCCACGCCGCGACGTTTTCGGTCGCATCAGCCGGACGCCAGAGATAAAAGCCCGGCAGCGCGCGGAACTGGCTGATCTGCTCGATCGGCTCGTGGGTGGGGCCGTCCTCTCCGACGCCGATGCTGTCGTGCGTCCAGACAAAGAAGTTCTGGATCCCGGTCAGCGCGGCGATCCGCACGGAGGGTTTCTGATAATCACTGAAGACAAAGAATGTCGCATTAAACGGCATGAGCGTACCATAAAGCGCCATGGCATTGGTGATCGCTGCCATGGCATGCTCCCGGATCCCGAAGTGGATGTTTTTGCCGCGGGGGAAGTCCCCCATCTCTTTGAGCGTCGTTTTGTTCGACGGCGCCAGATCGGCCGATCCGCCGACAAATCCTGGGAGTGCTTTGGCGATGGCATTGAGGATCTGC
>JALVQH010000175.1 GCA_027031505.1 Campylobacteraceae bacterium
ACACAAAAAAGGTCAAGGATCAACCCAGAATAACCGTGACTCGGCCGGACGACGCCTCGGCGTCAAGAAATACGGTGGAGAGAGAGTGATACCCGGCAATATCATCCTCCGCCAGCGCGGCACCAAAGTCCACCCCGGCACCGGTGTCGGCATGGGCAAAGATCACACCATCTATGCACTGATCGAAGGTGTCGTCCAATTTGAGAACCGTACTGCATCTCAGAAAAAAGTTTCCGTCGTCCCGGCATAAAGCCCAGAAAGATCGGGCTTCAGTCCCACCATGCGCGACTGAAGTCGCGTCCCCGATCACCAATCACGAATTACCAATCACCAATCACCAATCACGAATTACCAATCACCAATCACCAATCACGAATCACCAATCACGAATTACCAATCACACATCACCCATTATCAATACACCCTTCGATATAATACAGCCAACAAACACACAAGGCACTGTCCATGCACTCTTTTGCTATTGAAATCACGGTGATGACTATCCTGCTGCTGGTCATACTCTCCAACGCCGTCTCAATCAAAAGCCATATCCCTTCGGTGTTCCTTCTGCTTGGGGGATCGTACGCGATCTATACCTTTTTCCCCGGCGCCATTCCGATCGATCTCAAGACGGAGTTTGACGCGCTGGTGATCTTCGCGATTCCGCTTATCTTCATGGCCGATGCGCTGCACCTCCATTTTGAGGATATCCGACACTACTGGTTTGAGATTTTTTATCTCGCAGTGATTTCGGTGGCGATCAGTATTGCCGCAGGAGCGAGTCTGTACTATTTCGATCTGTTTGCCGGGCTGAGCCTTGGAGCTTATGTGACACTCTTTGCGATCAATATGGCGACCGATGCGGTGAGTGTCCAGTCGATTCTGTCGCAGTTTGGCGGGATCGAACACCGCACCAGGGTACTCATCGAAGGGGAATCCCTCGGCAACGATGCTACGGCAGTCATCGCCTTTTTCTTTATCGGGCTGCCGTGGATGATGCATGGTCAGATGAGCGTGGGCACGGCGGCACTGGCGTCGTTCAAGGTTTTCAGTCTCAGTACGGTACTGGGACTGGCGATCGGCTTTGCCTTTTATCTCTTCCTGAAACTTTTTGATGACAAGCGGAGTGAGTTTTTTGCGTTTGTGGTCGAGGCGTACGGGGCGTATGTCCTTGCGGAGCACTTCCACATCAGCGGGATTTTGACCCTCATTGCAGCAGTCGTGACGACCAAATTTTACATCGATCGGGACATCGAACACCACAAGCTGGAACTGACTCGAGGTGATAAGCATTACAGCCGACAGTACCGCCGCAAACTTTTGAGTCGCTTCGAGGCGACCACCCATGAGCGGATGGAATACATCTACGAGATGGCACGGGAGTTTGGCTATATTGCAGCAGTTGTGATCTTTTTTCTGCTGGCTGAGATGGTCGATTTCCCGACGTTGTTGTCGTATTGGAAAGAGATCCTCATAATGTTCGGGGTGACGACACTTATCCGGGCATTCTCGATGGCCAAGTTTGCCTTCCTCGGGGACAAAACTGAGACGATCAAACCGGTAGGCCTCAAAGGATG
>JALVQH010000176.1 GCA_027031505.1 Campylobacteraceae bacterium
GCATATTTCTTTCTCGGGGCAGCGTCCACATGGATCTCCCCTGCAGCAGACCTGTTTTTACCGGTACGGTTACTGTGCACCAACAATATTTCCACACCGACAAATAGCGGAATTCCTCATTCAACGTACCCTCACCCTTCCATCTTCGATCACGATCTCTCCGCTCAGTTCTGCCTCATAGACGCGATCTCCAAATGCCTCTACTGCCTCATCAAGTGTCGGCCGCTTCTGGCAAAAATAAAAAAAGTCATCCCGGGACACGTCGCTCCGCTCCGATACCCGACCGAAACGATCGGCAAAAGCTTCGATATCGTAAATGGGCTGAGCTTTCCCTTCTGAGAGGAGACGGTTGGTGCCCCGGCTGACATTGATCGGATGGGGGAGGACATGAATGGGTTTTCCCATCTGCTGCGCATACTCGGCACTGCGTATCGATCCACTGTCGACATCGGCTTCTGTGATAATGAGGAGTTCTCCGAGAGCCACTACAAGTTCATTGCGGACGACAAACGCCCAGTTGGCAGCCCGCTGCCCGTCGGGAAACTGACTCAGCACCAGCCCCTCTTTTTCAATCCTGGCAATCACCGATGCATTGACCGCTGGATAGCGGATATCCAGACCATTAGCCATCACAGCGATGGTGCTGGCTGCACCTGCACCCTGATGCGCTGTCACATCAACCCCCATGGCTGCACCGCTGACTACAACGACACCGCGTCGGCTCAATGCCCGGGCGAGGGCATGGGTAAACTCACGTGTATAGGCTGAGGGTTTGCGTGTTCCGACGATCGAAACCTTCGGGCGCATCAGCAATGTTGTATCTCCGCGATAAAAAAGGGGGTCGGGATACCGGCGCATCGTTTTGAGTTCAGGAACAAGACGATCGAGATATGATGTCATCGCCACCTCCATTTTTACAAAAGTATACCAGAATAAAGAAAATAAAATAAAGAATATGTCAAATTGTCATATATGTTACCGATACAGTTCATCAATGTAGACTGTTTGGACCCCCTGTAAAATCTTTCCGGCATGGCGTAATGCTCGCATAGTGACTTTATGGGGATGGCCGATGGCGATAGCAAATCCACGTTTTTTTGCTATGCGTACTGCCTCTTTGAGCTGATTGAGGATCAGGGATTCCTCCTGAACGTTGTCGAGGAAGACATCCCGGGCAATGTATCGGTCATGGTATTCGTGTGCAATCTTGCGTACCATACTTTTGTCACTGGTACGGCTGTCAATAAACACAAATCCTTTTTTGCGCAGCAGACTGTAGAGTCGTTTCATGGCTTTGTAGTTTGCTGTATAAACACTTCCGGTATGGTTATTGATAAAGTGGGCATGGGGGAACAACCGCCGAATCTCATCGACTCGCATCCGCACTTTGTCTTTGTCAGAGCGGACAAAAAGCATCCCGTTCATGCGATTCATTGCGGTGCTCCCGGATTCCATTGGAAGATGCACCATATAATGCTTGATATACTGCGTCAACTGGTTGCTTGTTGCGGATAACTCTGAGGGAGGAAAGATCGAGGGGGTAATGTGATACGGAAGTACTTTGATCGCATCGAT
>JALVQH010000177.1 GCA_027031505.1 Campylobacteraceae bacterium
GTTTCCCCATCGGGATCTCCTTCCCGGCCGGATCGGGTCTGGTGGCCTTTGCGGCTGTGACCGGCATGATGCCGCTGACGATGCCCGAGTCGGTTCTGGTTCGTTTCAAAGGCGAAATGCAGCCGGGAATCACCCTGCGGGATCTGGTCAACGCCATTCCGTATCAGGCGATCAAAGAGGGGCTCCTGACCGTCGAGAAAAAAGGCAAGAAAAACATCTTCGCCGGGCGGATCCTCGAGATCGAGGGGTTGGAACACCTCAAAGCCGAGCAGGCCTTTGAGCTCAGCGATGCATCCGCAGAGCGGAGCGCGGCCGCATGTACCGTCAAACTCGACAAAGAGCCGGTCATCGAGTACCTCGAATCCAATATTAAACTCATCGAAGAGCTCATCGAACAGGGTTACGAGGACAAGGAGACCCTCCGACGCCGTGCCGGGAAGATGAAAGCCTGGCTCAAAAAACCCGAACTCCTCGAAGCGGACAAAGACACCAGGTACGCTGCTGTCATCGAGATCGATCTCGACAAAATCACCGAACCGATCCTCGCATGCCCCAACGATCCGGACGACGTGGCGACCCTGAGTGAAATCCTTGCCGACCCCAGCCGCCCCAACGAAAAGATCGACGAAGTGTTCGTCGGAAGCTGCATGACCAACATCGGTCTCTTCCGTGCTCTCGGTGAAGTACTCCGGGGTGAAGGATCGGCCAAAGCCAGGCTCTGGATCACTCCGCCGACCAAAATGGACGAAAAACAGCTCATCGAAGAGGGATATTATGCGATCTTTGGTGCAGCCGGCGCCCGAACCGAGATCCCCGGCTGTTCCTTGTGTATGGGCAACCAGGCACGTGTAGCCGACAATGCCGTGGTTTTCTCCACTTCGACCCGCAACTTCGACAACCGGATGGGGAACGGCGCACAAGTCTACCTCGGATCGGCTGAAGTGGCAGCGGTAGCGGCACTGCTGGGACGAATCCCGACCAAAGAGGAGTATTTGAATATCGTCAGCAGGAAAATTACCGACGCCAATAAAGATTCGGTTTACAAGTACCTCAATTTCGACCAGGTCTCCGACGAGGAGCTTGCGGCAATGGTCAAGTGATACTGATGGAGTTGACGGACAAAAATTATCAGTCGATCATCAAAAACAACGACCAACCGGTGCTGATCGACTTCTACTCCGACACTTGCGCCCCCTGTCAGGTGCTGCTGGGCATCATCAAGGAGGGACTGGAAGACTACGGCATCACGCAGGGGGTCGTTGTGGCCACCTGCAACGTCGCCCGCAACCCGAAACTCGCCGGCGCATTCAACGTCCGCTCCGTCCCCTTCACGATCGTCGTCATGCCCGATGAGAAGCTCAAATATCCCGAACTGGGGCTCAAAGACCCCGCCTACTACTATGGTTTGATTGATAAACTCTCCGGCAAGAAAAAAGGTTTTTTCGGAAAGTTATTTGGGTGAGAATTATTGCATTTGAGAAGGTGGTGCGGCTGAGAGGACTTGAACCTCCACGGGCTTGCGCCCACTAGAACCTGAATCTAGCGCGTCTACCAATTCCGCCACAGCCGCGTG
>JALVQH010000178.1 GCA_027031505.1 Campylobacteraceae bacterium
ATCCATTGCGATCAGTGTGTTGTCCACTGTTTTGTACGAGAAGTTAAATTGACTCTCAGGGGGTGCGTAGTACTTTGTATCGGCATTCTGCTTATTGTAGTAAAGCGTAATGGTAAAATAGGGGTACCCCGATTCATTTTCGAGCATGCACGTTGTTGCATAGGAGTATGTATGCTTTTCGACCGTGTCCACTTTAAGATTCTTATTGGATAAAGATTCAGCCGTCTTCAGATCAAAAGCACTGCACAGCGTCTGCGGACTTATTTTGTTCGTTTTCTGACCGCTTACCTCACTCGAACACCCGGCTGTAAGCAATGCAGCCGCAATAAAAACAGTTGCCAGTTTCATTTTGTCTCCTTTTTTGTTTCGAGATACCTTATTGTATTCTCTCATTGTGACGCGAGAGTGACGTTTGGAAAAAGTGAGAAGTGAAAAGTGAGAAGTGAAAGGTAATTCGTAATTCGTGATTGATTGATGGTATGTGGTGGGTTGGGGACGCGACTTCAGTCGCGTTTATTCAAAATGTAACATCTCCTTCGCCTGGATCATATCCTTATCTCCCCGGCCGGAGAGGTTGATGAGGATGGTTTTGCCCAGGAGGGCTTCGCGGGGCATTTTTTTCAGATACGCCACGGCGTGGGCGCTTTCGAATGCGGGGATGATCCCCTCTTGTTGACTGAGCCATACAAACGCATCGAGCGCTTCGGTGTCGGTGATGTGATCGTAGGTGACGATGCGTTCGTCTTTGAGGTAGGCGTGCTCAGGGCCGATGCCGGGGTAGTCGAGTCCGGCGCTGATGGAGTGGGCTTCGAGGATCTGGCCGTCGTCATCCTGCAGCAGGTAGCTCATCTGCCCATGCAGCACCCCCGGAGAGCCTTTGGCGAGGCTGGCGCCGTGTTTGGAGTCGAGCCCCAGACCGCCTGCTTCGATCCCGATGCACTCGACACCCTCATCTTCGAGGAAGTGGTTGAAGATCCCGATGGCGTTGCTCCCACCGCCGATGCAGGCAATGACTTTGTCCGGGAGGGTGCCGGCGGCTTCCTGGATCTGAGTGCGGGCCTCCCAGCCGATGATGCTCTGGATGTCGCGGATCATCATCGGGTAAGGGTGGGGCCCGGCGACGGTGCCGATGACGTAGAAGGTATCCCGTGCATGGGTCACCCAGTGGCGGATGGCGTCGTTCATCGCGTCCTTGAGGGTGCGGGAGCCCGACTCGACGGTGTGGACTCTGGCGCCGAGAAGCTTCATCCGGAAGACATTGAGCTCCTGGCGTGCCACGTCCTTGGCCCCCATGAAGATCTCACACTCCAGCCCAAAAAGTGCTGCGACGGTAGCGGTAGCGACTCCGTGCTGCCCCGCACCGGTCTCGGCGATGATTTTCTTTTTGCCGAGACGCTTGGCGAGGATCGCCTGGGCGACGGTGTGGTTGATCTTGTGGGCGCCGGTGTGGTTGAGGTCTTCGCGCTTGAGGTAGATGGCTGAGCCCAGTTCCCTGGAGAGGTTTTCGGCGTAGTAGAGGGGACTGGGGCGTCCGACGTAGTGCTGGTAGTAGTAGTGTACCTGCCCCCAGAACTCCGGATCGAAACGTACCGCTTCGTAGTCGGCTTTGAGTTGCTCAAGGACGGGCATGAGGGTCTCGGGGACGTACCGCCCGCCGTAGATACCGAAATGCCCGAGTTCATCGGGATCGTGGGGAGAGGGTTTGGGGATGTAATAGTCTGTGGATGTGTTCATGGTGTGACCTGCTGAGTTTTGTTGGGGAGATTATAGCGTGTTTTGGATAGGAGAGAGTAGCGGGTAGATTTTTGTGATAACTACCGTTGGTTTCCGGAAAGATCAATCGGGACTTCATGTACCGTATGGGATGCGGGATGAGTCCTATTTGGGTGCGGGAAAAGGTGGTGTGCTGACGGGATGGGTGGGGCGGTTTTCCCGGGGTGTTTTCTTTTTGAGGGTTCATTTGTGCTTTTGTGGCTCTTTTGTGGGAAGTGCTTTTGGATTCTTTTTGTCGGCTTGTTTTCTTTTTAAGTCTTTCCGCTCTTTTTTGATCCGTTGGATGTTGGCGATATGCTGGATGTAAGTGGTAGAAAAATCGTGAGTTCCTTGTGTATTGCGGACAAAAAAGAGATAAGGGGTATGAGCAGGCTTGATGGCGGCATTGAGAGCCGCTTCGGTTACGCTGCTGATGGGTTCGGGGGGTAGACCGGCGTAGCGGTAAGTGTTGTAGTGGCTGAGGTCGGTTCGAATCCGTTCGGGGGTGACGGGGGTGTGGGCGTAGGGTCCGTAGTTGAGGGTGGCATCGAGCTGTAGCTTCATCCCGTGCTTGAGGCGATTGGCGATCACCGAAGCAATAAGGGGCATTTCGTCGGCATGCCAGGTCTCCTTCTGGACGATAGAAGCGAGGATTAAAGTGGGTTTGAATGTTTCAGGATCATACAGGATTCCATACCGGTCGCACAATTGTCGAAATCTTTGTCGGGAACGGTACGTCAAATAAAACATGGTCGCTGCGGGAGTCGTGCGATAGGGAACATCATAGTGTCCGGCAAGGATGCCGCCGTCAGAGTAGGGGGAAAATCGATAATATGCATCGAGGAGCTTCCCCTCACTCAGGAGGGTCTGAGAGGCAAGCCTCTCGGTAAAGAGCTGGATCGTATCGCCGCTGTACATTACGACCCGTCGTGTGGATTCGCGTGTCGGATTGCGCAGTCGTGCGAAAAAAGCCTCCGGTTCAAGAGCAATGTAGGGGTTGAACCGTACCCAGCCGGAGGGGAGAGGACGCTCTCCGATAGCTTTTTCAGCCGCATCCGCCTCCACCGGGATCCCCTGATCGTGGAGTGCGTCAATCTGTTCGGCGATTGTACCGGCGGGGAGATAAACAAGGGCAGGGGGGTTGAATGTGTCAGAAGTGCATCGGGTGATCAGCCACACGAACAGCAGTGCACCGATCGCCAATGCCGCCCGCTGTCGCCCGCGCCGTGTCCGAAGCCGATCCCGTATGTATCCCATCAGTGCAGTGCCTCCCGCCGCTTCTCGATCCCCAGAAGGGTGGGGCGGGTCAGATCCGGATATTTCCCATGGAGTCCCCGTCCGTCGCTGCCGTGACACCCGGAGCAGTTGCTGCTGAAAAACAGATGGGCATCCCTCCTCTCCGTCCCCGGCGGACACGGTTTGCCCGAGAGGTGCAGCACAAAACACGCCACTCCGGGGGCATCCTCCTCACCGATGTAGCCCCCCTCCATCACTCCGCCGGGAAATCCGAGGCTGTTCGAGCCGTGTTTGATAACGCTGCGGATGTAGCGGTAGGCGTATTCGGGGGTATCGAGTTTAGTCAGTTCTTCGGCAGCGTGGGAGGCGAGGTGGTTTTTGACGTGTTGGGTGCGGGGGGTAGTTTGTGGTTTTGTGTTTGACGGTTTGTGGGGGCGTGTGGCATTGTAGGTGCCGTAGAGAACGACAAGGATGATGGTGAGGAGTGCGGCATATTTTTCCATGAGAGGGATTGTAGCAGAAGGGGGTTAATGCGGGGTTGATGACTTTTGCCTTTTATAAGTTTATAATATTTTAAGATGATACCATATACAATACCAAAATGATAAACATCGTAATAGATACAAATGTATTGCTCTCAGCCTTGCTGTCTAACAGAGGAGCAAGCTATAAACTGCTCTCTATCATAGACAGTGAGAAATTTACGGTGCATATCTCGACAACGCTTCTGTATGAATACGAAGAGATTTTGAAGCGAAAGTCTCATATGAGTGCAAAGGATGTCGATGCTGTTTTGGATTATATTTGTCTCATCGGAAAGAAAAACAGTATCTTTTATTTGTGGAGACCCAAGTTAAAAGATGTCAATGATGACTTTTTATTGGAGCTTGCTGCGAAATCACATTCGATCATTGTCACGCTCAACGGTAAAGATTTCAAACCAGCTTCGGAGTACGGCCTTCGGGTGATGACCCCCAAAGATTTTTTACAATACATAGGAGAGATAGCATGAAAACAATGAGTTTGCGTATGCCCGACTATTTGAAAAATGCGGTGAACGATGTCTGTGCGAATGAGAAAATTTCACTCAATCAATTTATCATCAATGCTTTGAGTGAAAAAGTCTCTGCTCTGCAAACCCTGGACATCATAGAACGCAGAGCCCAAAGGGCTTCGAAAGAATCGTTTTTGGAAGCGTTGAGTAAGGTGCCGAGTGCGGAGCCGGATGAGAGGGATAGGTTGTAGCCATACTGTACATATTAAGTTTATCTTAAACGGGGGGGTAGAATTACTTTTGTAATTCAAATTAAGGAGACAAGATGAGACGTGTACTTATGGGCGGCGTTGTTGCTGTGGCAATGGTTGGTGTGGTTGGGTGTGGAGGGACACCAAATACAAACCCTGGTGACCCCAATAATAATCCAAAAGGCGACATAACTACTGTGCGAGACTATCATGGAGCCGGTTCAGATTGGAGTGCAACACTAAAGCCGGATGGCACTTGTACACTCAAGGAATCCACCCATAATATTTCGGTTGGGTGTTCACACAAGCTCTTGGCGTCGGGCTTCAGAGAGGTGACGGTCAATAGTGTATCGGGCACCGGCAAAATCGCCAAAGGTGAAAAGCAATATGCCATTGAGGTAGAAAACTACGGCATGGTACTTGCATCGATTGGGGAGTCGGAAGGGATTATTCCATTGATAAAGGCAAGCTGTCCTACTAAAAGCATAAAATCCAATTATATCTTAGCGTATTCTGATCCTGCTTTGGACTATCCCAGTAAAATGTTTCCCATCAGAGAGCATATTACTCTTTTTGGAACGTATGATTACAATAATGTAGATGGTGACCAAAATGGCTCTTCATTTGATGTGGTGGGTCATGCCTATTGGATGAAGGGTACGATCAAAAACAACTTTGGGGATAATCGGCAGGAGCCCATCCAATGTAAAAACGGCATGGCAAAAGTCATTACCGATCCCACAAGAAAGAAGTTTCAATCGTACTATACTGGGAGCAATGGCCTAACAATCCTTCAAGAAGGAATAGACGGAAAAGGGGCGTCTCGTATGTTTGGTATACCTGCCGATACGAGCACGTT
>JALVQH010000179.1 GCA_027031505.1 Campylobacteraceae bacterium
TGAGCCTCAGTTCTCTCTTTGTGGTCGGCAATTCGATGCGAATCAAAATACGGTGATATGTGTTACGTGCTAAGTGTTACGTGTTACGTTTGGGTAATTTTGTACAATATTTCCACAAAAAGGAGTCTAAAATGTTCAAAACAATAAAAGCTTTGCGCAGCAAAGCCTACCAAAACTATTCACTATTCACTATTCACTATTCACTAACAAAAAACTCCTCACTCCTCACTCCTCACTCCTCACTCGCCCCCGCAAAGGGGGCGCTATGAGCTCCTCCATCATCGCCCTCATGATCGGTGTCTCCACTTTCCTCGGAGCCCTTGGGCTCATTGCCCTGCTGTGGGGACTGCGCACCGGACAGTTTGACGATCAGGCCAAATTCCTCGACGGAGCACGTTTCGACGGCGAAGAGGAACTGCGCGATGCGGTCATGATGGAAGAGAAGAAAAAGCAAGCCGCCGAGAAGGCCAAGCGTGAGAAGAATTATATGCCGGCGGATTGACCTTGCACAATTTGCTCCTTTTAGATACAATTTGTCAAACAAGGTGGCAGGGCTTCAGTCCTCTGCACTGCGGGACTGAAGTCCCGCCTCCTGATGGAGTGTCACACGCGAATCAACATCAAAGGATGCAAATGAATATCCGTTACGATGAAACAACCGACAGTGTGTACTTTATCCTCTCCGATGAAAAACCCTATGAAAGCGAAGAGGTAGAAAAAGATGTTATTGTCGATTACAACAAACAAAATGATATTGTCGCAATCGAAGTCCTCCATTTCAAACAAGAGCATGCCAATCTCGAACTGCCAATCGACGGAAGTTTTTCTCTGAAAAAGGCCAGCTAAGATGATCTGCATCTTCGACTGCGAAACCATCCCCGACATTGATCTGATCCGCCAGAACTTTGACGTCGAGGGACTCGATGACTATACAGCCATTACTACAGCGCAGGAGCAATACGCCCAAGACCACAACACCACCTTCCTCCCCCTGCCTTACCACCGTGTCGTCGCGATCTCGGCGGTGATCGCCGATGGATTTGGCAACTTTGTCAAAGTGGGGGATTTCGGCAAAGGGGAGGATGACGAAGCGGCCATCATCCGCGACTTTTTCGGCTACATCGAGGCGAAAAATCCCCGTCTCGTCTCGTTCAACGGCCGAGGGTTCGACATGCCGATGCTCCTCATTCGTGCCATGCGGTACAATCTCTCCTTTCCCGCGTGGTTTGACAAGAACAACCCCCTGCTGAACAAAACCAAATGGGAAAACTACCGCCAACGCTATGCCGAAGAGTTTCATCTCGATCTGCTCGACTCGATGGGAAGCTTCGGTGCGGTACGCAATCTCAAGCTCGACACGCTGTGCACCATGGCCGGGCTGCCCGGCAAATACGACGTCAGCGGCGACCAGGTCACTGATCTCTACTACGCCGGAGAGTTGGACAAAATCCGCGAATACTGCCAGTCCGATGTCCTAAACACCTACTGGCTCTTCCTCAAATATGAACTCCTCCGTGGCACCCTCACCCTCGAAGACTACTACCGGTTTCTCGCCACCATGCGCGACAAACTCCCCGATCTTGGGTACCGACAGCCCTTTGCAGAGGCGATCGAGGCGGAGCTGAACCAGGCGCAATAAGAGTATTTGGGTATAATCGCGGTTAATTCCAAATGAAAAATGAAAAATGAAAAATGAAAAACGTAATGCCATAGCCATTGTTGATTACAACATGGGCAATCTCGGCTCGGTGATGAATGCCTTTGCCAAAGTGGGGTCATCGTCCGAGCTGGTAAGCGATCCGGACAGGCTGGAGCAGTATGATCGAATCGTCCTGCCCGGCGTGGGGGCGTTTCCCGATGCGATGAAAGCCCTCACCTCAACCGGTATGGATGAAGCCATCCGCCAGTTTGCCCGTAGCGGTCGCCCGCTGATGGGGACGTGTCTTGGGATGCAGCTTCTTTTTGAGGAAAGCGAAGAGTTTGGCACCACACAAGGACTCGGACTCATCCCCGGCAAAGTGGTGGCATTTGACGAGAGCAAATTTGACCACCCCCTCAAGGTGCCTCATATGGGATGGAATGAGATGTTCAGGGGTCTGACCTCAAATGATTTGTCGCGAAGCGATGAATCATTTGCGGGTCTGACCCCTGCAAAACCAAATGATTTGTCGCGAAGCGATGAATCGTTTGAGGGTATGACCCCCTCGGAACTCTTTGACGGTCTGCCGGATGCATTCTACCTCTATTTCGTCCACTCGTATCACGCCGTGTGCGACGACCGATACGCCATCGGCAAAACCTATTACGGCTACGCATTTGTCAGTGCGGTACAAAACGGCAACATCTACGGCATACAGCCCCACCCGGAAAAAAGCCACAACAACGGCCTGAAAATCATCGAGAATTTCACCAAACTGTGACCCAGACCCAGGGGGTCAGGTGATTCATGATTCATTGCTGCGCAACAAATCACAAATCACCTGACCCCTCGGCAATGACCCCGGTCATGCGGTCATGGCAACAAAGGAGCAACCCATGAGCGAACATTTCATCAGAAACATCGAGATCAAAAACTTCAAGCTCTTCAAAGATTTCAAGGCAGAAGGGTTTGGTCGGGTGAATCTTATTGGGGGGAAAAATAATGTGGGGAAGACGGCGTTTATGGAAGCTGTTTTTTTAACAACTCAACTCAAAGAAGACGTACAACATATTTTCAGTGCTTTACTAAATATTGAAGATAATCGAAATACTATAGAAGAAGAAATAGACAATACAGCATTAGTCAAAATTCTTAAAAAATTTGTACCTTTAGAACTCATTGATCACTTAGGGCATAAGCTTACAATTGGAATCACTCAAGATAAATTGAGACTAACTATTCTCAATGACGACAAAGAACTTGATATTAGCCAAGCCAATAACTTAGGAATTCTTACTAAACATACCGCTTCATTCCTATCATCCAATAGTATAAATAATCAAACTTTAAAAATATTATTTGATGGCGTCAAAGAACAAAGAAAGAGAGAAGAGCTCAATAAATATTTATCTGATTTTGATTCGGATATAAGTGATGTCGATACAATAAAAGAGCTGTTTAATGTCTACTCAATCTCACAATCTGACTGGAGATCTGTATTTGATTATGGAGATGGTATCAGACACTATATTGCATACATTTCAGCTCTTTGGGCAAATAAAAATGGTTTCGTCTACTTTGACGAAATCGAAAACGGCATCCACTACACAAACTTCGACAAACTCTGGGAAATCATCCTCACCCTCTCCAAAGAACAAAACGTCCAGGTCTTCGCCACCACCCACTCCAAAGAGTGCATCGAGTCGTATGCAAGAGTAGCTAAAAAACTGAAGGATGATGAGATAGCTTTCTTGGATATGGGCAGAAAAAGAGATGATAGTGTAGGTATGGTCGTAATGGATCATGAACGCTTTATAGAAGAAATCAATATGGGTAATGAGGTAAGAGGATGGTAGCAATTGTTGTTGAGGGAAAACGTGATGTTACTTTCTTTAAAAATTTCATTACTCACTATTTGAAAATAGAAAAAGATCGCTATAGCATAACAAAAACAAATGGTAAAAGTAGATTATTAGATAGAACCTGTAAAAAATATATAGGATTACGTGACGACTTGCGTGAAAATAGAATTAAGAAAGTTTTATTTATCGTTGATGCTGATAATGCCATAGACAATCCTGATATCGGTGGTTATAGTAGAAGTTGCAATGCTATGGATCGGCTACTGTCAGATTTAGATATTGTAAGTTATGCAGATTATTTCATAGCTTGCGATCCCGAAACGCAAGAAGGGAACATTGAAGACTTGGTCGTATCCACTTTAACGACGGATCAGGTAGCGTGCATTAAATCATTTTTATCTTGCTCGAAACTTGAAAATGATGATGGTAAACGATTGTTAGGTATTTACAACTATGGATATCCTGAAACACCTTATGACTTTTCGCATGAAAACTTCACCGAACTCAAAACCAAACTCCAAACCCTATTTGAAGGAATAGCATAACATGACCATACTACCAGCCATAGACCTCAAAGACGGAAAAGCGGTAAGACTCTCCAAAGGCCTCATGGATTCGGCCAAAATCTACTCCGATGAACCGTGGCAAGTCGCCAGGCATTTCGAAGAGCTCGGCTCTGAGTGGGTGCATCTTGTCGATCTCAATGGTGCCTTTGCCGGAGAGCCGCAAAACCTCGAACAGATCAAAAAGATCCGCGAACACACCGACCTCATGCTGGAGCTTGGCGGCGGGATCCGCGATGAAGAGACGATCCGGATGTATCTTGATCTCGGGATCGATCGGCTGATCCTCGGATCAGTGGCGGTCAAAGACCCCGATTTTGTCCGTGCCATGGCGGCGAAGTATCCTATCGTCGTGGGGATTGATGCCATTGACGGTATGGTGGCTGTGGAGGGGTGGGCTGAGACTTCGGACATGAAAGCGACGGATCTGGCCAAAGCATTTGCCGATGCAGGGGTGCAGGCGATCATCTGCACCGATGTGGGGCGTGACGGGATGATGACCGGACTCAACATCGACTTTACCCTCGCGATCAAAGAGGCGTCGGGTCTCGAGACCATCGCCAGTGGCGGACTGCGGGATATGGACGATATCCACGCGCTTCTATCTGCCGGGATCGACGGGACGATCGTGGGCAAAGCCTTCTACGAAGGTACCCTCGATCTGACTGAAGCGTTCAAGGCTGCCCATGCAGGATAAATATTACGAACTTGTCATCGGTGTACGCGAAGCGTTTGTCGATCTTGTGGCCGATTATGTCGCCAACCTCACGCAGGACGGCGTCGAAATCGGCTCGGATCAGGTGATCGTCCGCAGCGAAACCGACGTCACCCCCATCGTCGAAGCGTTGGATGAACTGGGCGAAGAGGTTGGGATCACCTGCACCGTCGAGGAGAAAGAGAATGTCGACTGGATTCAGCGGTATCAGGATTCGATCCAGCCCATCGAAGCGGGGGAATTCTACGTCCACCCCGAATGGTACCCCCCGATGGAGGG
>JALVQH010000180.1 GCA_027031505.1 Campylobacteraceae bacterium
GTAGTGATGATGTATCGGCTCTGCCCCAGGGCATAGGCGCTGTAGCGGCTCTTCATCAGGAGGAGGGCGCTGTCCGGCCATGCACCTCGATGATACGGCTGGCAGCATTTTTTGTATTTGTTCCCGCTGCCACAGGGGCAGGGGGTGTTGGGGGATGGTTTTTTCATGGGGGTATCGTAGCATAAACTCATTGTATGTTACAATCAGCCAACCGAGTCACATGATTATTCAAAGTACTCAATTCAGTTCAAAAGGATACACACATGACATTTACAGGCAAAAACGTACTCGTCACCGGCAGCAGCCGGGGGATCGGCGCCCAGATTGCCAGGGGGCTGGCAAAGCAGGGACTCAAAGTGTGGGTTAATTATCGCAGCGGTGAGGCAGAGGCTGAAGCGGTCAAAGCTGACATCATTGCTGAGGGTGGGAGTGCCGAGGTGATCGGGTTTGATGTGAGCGATGAGGCAGCATTTGTCGCGGCGATCCAGGAGATCGTCGCTGCCGATGGAGCGCTGAGCTATCTGGTCAACAACGCCGGAATCACCCGGGACAAACTGGCGATGCGGATGAAGACCGAGGAGTTCATGGCGGTGATCGAAGCCAATCTCAAATCGACGTTTATCGGCTGTCGTGAAGCGGTCAAAGTGATGTCCAAAGCCCGCTTCGGTGCCGTGGTCAACATCGCCAGCATCGTCGGGGAGACCGGCAATGCCGGGCAGACCAACTACTCCGCCTCCAAAGGGGGCACCATTGCCATGACCAAAAGTTTCGCTCAGGAAGCCGCCCCCCGCGGGATCCGCTTTAATACCGTCACGCCGGGCTTCATCGCTACGGAGATGACCGATGTCCTCAAAGAGGAGGTTAAGGAGGCGTTTACGGCCAGGATCCCCATGGGGCGCTTCGGAGAGCCTTCAGAAGTGGCCGAGGCGGTGGCGTTTCTGCTGAGCGATCATGCCAGTTACATCACGGGAGAGACGCTTAAAGTCAACGGCGGGATGTATATGTGAGTGGGTAGCGGGTAGAAGGTAGTGGGTAGATTCGGGATGAGCCCCGAGTCTTTTGCCCTGTTGCTTTCAGTCGACTGGTGCTTTTTCGATCTCTTTAAATATCTCATATTCACCTTCAGCGATGTCGTCTTCGAAGACGCAGCAGTTGAGGAAACGGAGGAACTGTACCATCGCCATGGAGTAATCGATCGAAGTGCCCTATATAATCAATACGTTGATCATAACATAAAAAAGTATACAATATCTCCATGAAAGATCCATTCAGCAACCCCCCTGCTATCCTCCTGCTCGAAGACGACCGCCTCTTTGCCGAGACGCTGGCCGATTTTCTCGAAGAGGAGGGGTACGATATCACCGTTGTGCTCGATCCGTTGAGCGCGATGGATCGCACGTTTACGGGGCGGTACGACCTGTATTTGTTCGATGTCAATCTGCCGTTTGAGAGCGGGTTTGATTTGCTGACTAAACTGCGGGAGGGGGAGGATCGTACGCCGACGATTTTCCTCACATCCCGGGAAGACAAAGCCTCCTTGCTCGAAGGGTTTGC
>JALVQH010000181.1 GCA_027031505.1 Campylobacteraceae bacterium
ACCTGCAATCCTTGCAGAGGCGCTCAACCAGGCACGCAAAGCACGCCTCCATATCCTTGAGATCATGGAGACTTCCCGTGTACAGATTGTTCCCAGCGGTGCATTACCCTCGACGGAACATTTTGTTATCCATCCCTCCCGAATCGTCGATGTCATCGGAAAAGCCGGTTCTACCATTCGCGACATCATCGAAAAATTTGATGTTGCCATTGATCTCGATCGGGACAAGGGCGGGGTTAAAGTAACGGGCAGCGATGCCGAGAAAGTTGCTGCTGCCAAAGCCCACATCAAAACTATTGCCGGAGCATCAGAGCGTCGGCAAATGCAATACGAAGTGGGGAAAATATATCACGGAACAGTCAAAAAAATCGTTGATTTCGGGCTTTTTGTCGAGATGCCCGACGGATACGATGCTCTCCTGCACATCTCCAAAGTCGCCAAAGGACGGGTCGATAACCTCAGGGAGCGCTACATGGAGGGCGATTCTGTCGACGTAGTTGTCCTTGAGCAAAAGGGACGCAAGGTGGAGCTGGCGACGTTGGAATACGCGGATAAGTAGGGGTTGGGAATTGGTGCGGCAATGACCCCGTTCAGTGGGACTGAAGTCCCAGCTTCTTTTGTCTACGCAGGGTGTGCAATTGCACACAAAAATCGTAACGTGATTTGCAAAACATCCATAAAATGCAACCGTTAAAAGGTGCGCAATTGCGCACCCTGCGCGTAAGCAGAGCTTCTACCGTAAATTGTACTTAATCAAATCAGGTTTGGCAAAAGGCATATAGGTATTGCGGGTGATGACCACTCTGGTTCGACCGATTTTGGCCCAGCGGAAAAGGGTCGGGATATGTCTGGGGCTGATGTGGATGCAGCCGTGGCTCATCCAGTCGACATTTCCTTTGTGCAGGGCATGACCGTATCGGGTAAAGAAAATGCTGTAATCCATGTTGTTGATTCCACTCGGATCGGGGTGATCTTTTGACATGTAGAAACGCTTCTTTTTCAGAACAGAATAGATGCCCGACGGAGTAGGAAAATCGTTTGCTCCGGATGTGATGGGGCCGCTGAACCAGACGTCCCCGTCCCGATCAACAGCATAAAATCTCCCATCGCTTCCCCGCTCACGTACCGAGACGACAATAAACTCTTTCCCTTTGAGATTGGCCACCGTTGCTTTTCCTTCCGGGTTGATGATCTTGAACATTGTTTTGCTCAGCGGAACTACCTCTTGATGTATGTTGGGCATATCGGCCATCAGTATGCCTGCAAAGACTGTTATCATCAATCCGGTGATATTCTTCATGTCAGGGTGCTTCCTTGTATTTTTGGCACATTTTACCAAAAAACTGGTCAAATTCCTTTGGTCTCAAATCCATTTAACCCCAAAAGAGCTATAATAACCTGTCCATAACAGGATGATCAGTAGGGATACGCAAGCCGAACAGATCCTGCATTATGGTAGTCGCAGGGGGACTCAAAACCCAATCCATTTTTCAAAGGATACAGAATGAAAAAGTATTTCGCACTTTTCCTCGCACTCGGCGCATTTGCTTTCGCCGGTGAAGAGGGTGGCAAAGCAATGATCCAGGCCTACTCGGTTGTGGCCGCCGGTGTGGGCCTCGGACTGGCAGCACTCGGTGGAGCCGTCGGTATGGGAAGCACGGCGGCAGCCACCATTGCCGGTACCGCCCGCAACCCCGGTCTCGGAGGCAAATTGATGACGACCATGTTCATTGCTCTTGCGATGATCGAGGCTCAGGTTATCTATACCCTTGTTATTGCCCTGATTGCGCTGTACGCCAACCCGTATCTCGGGTAATCTCAGGAAACCCTCAGGAACGGGCAGCTATAATTCTGCCCGTTCAAACCTACCGGATAGATATTCTATCCCGTTTTCACGCGGCAGTGGTGGAACGGTAGACACGCCAGCTTGAGGGGCTGGTGGGCGCAAGCCCGTGGAGGTTCAAATCCTCTCTGCCGCACCATATTCCTCCGTTTACAGATTTACCCTGAATCCCTTTCCCACATATTTTCTAATTTTTAAAGAAAAATTAAGTTTTAATTTCTTATTATACTGCCTTGGAAAACTTGCGGAAAAACGGCTTGTAAAAGTTTACTTCCTTGGAGTCACGTATGCTGGAGGGGCAACCGGGTTGCAAGTTTGACACGCTGTGCGGATTATGATCCGTGGCACGATAGGGGTTAACCGCATTGTAAGGTGCATCTTCCTATAATGCTCCCCACATCTTAACATTTCACAAAGGAAGAAACATGACAAAAGCAGATTTTGTTGAGCTGGTAAAAAAAGAGGGCGATTATGAAAGCAAAGCAGCAGCGGAGAAAGCCGTCAAAGCATTTATGAATGCCGTAACAGCCGCACTGGTTAAAAAAGAGACTGTTACTCTCGTAGGCTTCGGTACATTCTACACTGTTGAAGTCACAACCAAAAAGGGCAAAATCCCCGGAAAAAACGAGACGTATACAAAACCGGCTCATACGGCGCCCAAATTTAGATTTGGCAAAACCATCAAAGACGCGGTTGCCAAATAAGCTTTATGAACCTCTCCCGGAGCGTTTCGGCGCTCCGTTCTCTACCTGATGTTTCCCTTATCACGATTTATCGGATATTTCTTTACTCCTTGCTGAACCAGCTTTTTACCCGCTTGAATGCCTGTTCAAATGTATTCTTGTATGGGTGACTTTCGATCCCGAAGCTCTGCTGAAGGGTGAGCAGCTGCTCTTTTTGTTCGGCAGTAAGCTTGTGGGGCAGGATCATCTTGATCTGGGCAATAAGGCGGCCTTTGTGCCCGCTGTGAACATCGGCTACCCCCTCGCCGTTGAATACAAACTGCTCCCGATCACGTGTTCCGGGCTTGAGATTGAGTTCGAGTTCACCGCGCAGAGAGGGGATAGTGATGGTCTGTCCCAGAACACACTGTGTGAAAAAGATGGGCACTTCGATGTAGATGTCATTTCCTTCGCGGATGAAGTGCTCATCCTCTTCGACAAAAAAGGTGATATAGAGATCGCCTCGACGTCCATATCGATCCTCATTGCCGTACCCCTGTGCACGGAGGCGGTTGCCGGTATCGACACCGGCAGGGATGTCGATGGTGACGGTCTGTTTCTCGGTGGCATATCCCTTTCCGCGGCATTGTGTGCATGCCCGGGCGGCTCTCTGGCCGGTTCCGTGGCAATGGGGACACTCCTGCGCAAAGGTCATGAAGCCCTGGCGCATCACCACCTGTCCCTGACCGCCACAGGTAGGACATGTTTCCATCTGACCTTTGTCGGCTCCTGTCCCCCCGCAGGCACTGCAAGGGGTTTTGTAGGTGACAGGAATTGTCTTTTTGGTGCCAAAGACCGCCTCGTTAAATTCCAGACGGAGTTCGATCTCAAAATCAAGCGGATATTTGGCCGAAGGATCCCGCTGCCGCTGGCTGCTGCCGCCAAACCCGCCGCCAAATCCTCCACCAAACATGGAGTTGAAGATGTCCATGATATCGTCCATACTGCTGGCATGAAATCCACCCCCCCGGCGTTCCAGCCCCTCTTTCCCGTACCGGTCGTAGATCTGCCGTTTTTCGTCATTGCTGAGGATTTCATACGCTTCGTTAATGTATTTAAATTTCTCTTCGGCCTCTTTGTCTCCGGGATTTTTGTCCGGGTGGTACTGGATGGCCAGTTTTCGGTATGCTTTTTTGATCTCAGCTCCACTGGCATTTCGGCCGATTTGTAATATTTCATAGTAATCCATAGTTTCCATGATTCATCATCTCTCTTTGTGTAAAGTTTTCGCGAATTCTACCATACTTGTAGTATAATTAGCCCCAAAATGTTTCAAGGATTATTTTCATGGTTGTTCACATTGTGCTTATCGCATTCAAGCCGGAGAACCGGATCGAAAATATACGTGAAGCCAAACAGCGCATCGAAGCGATGGTGGGGCGGGTCGCACCCCTCCGTTCGATCGAAGTGGGGATCAATTTCGCCGACGGAGAACGCGCGATGGATCTGGCGCTCATCGCCCGTTTCGACGACCGTGCCGGTCTGGAAGCGTATGCCGTCGATCCGGTGCACCGTGAGGTGATCGATTTCATCAAATCGGTCGCAGAGTATACGAAGGTAGTGGATTATGAGAATGAGGAATGAGGAGTCAGGAATTTTGGTATGTTTTTTTACGAAAAACTTTTATTACGCGCAGGGTGTGCAATAGCACACCATGAATCATGAATAATGTTTAACCGTGACGGCTTCATGGAATGAAACGGTACAGAATCGAACCCTTCGAAAACCTCGTCGAAGCGTTTCATGCGTTGCCGGGGATTGGCAAAAAAAGCGCAATCCGGCTGGCGTATCATATCGCCATGGTGGATGGTTTCAGCGGGGTGAAGCTGGCCCATGCGATTGAAGACGGGGTCAACACCATCCACAAATGCCTCCATTGCCACAACATGAGTGAAGATGAGCTCTGTTCCATCTGCGCCGATACGGGGCGGGATCGGAGCAAGCTCTGCATCGTCCAGAGCGCCAAGGATATCCTCAGTATCGAAGAGAGCGGTCGGTATGACGGAGTTTATTATGTCATTTCGCGCCTTGAGGACATGGATGAGAGTCACCTGTTTGCACAAACCGAAGGGGTCGAAGAGGTGATCTTCGCTTTTCCGCCGAGCATCGCCACCGATACCATGATCCTCTATATCGAAGAGAAACTCTCCGGGCGCGATCTGATCTTTACCAAAATCGCTCAGGGGGTTCCGACCGGCGTGGAACTCGAAAACATCGACATGATGTCGCTTGGACGGGCGATGGAGGCGCGGGTGAGGGTGTGATATTTTAGTGAGAAATGAGGAGTGCGAGTGAGGGGTCAGACGTTGAATATTCACCTCAAATGCAGATCTTCTGGTTCCATATCCAGATATGGAACCCATGCATTGCATTACGCTTGTCAGCCGCATACTATATCAGGAGATATGGCACGAGTAAAATGCTGAGCGCGGGGACAAAAAAGGAGCAGGGACTTCAGTCCCGTTGCTTGT
>JALVQH010000182.1 GCA_027031505.1 Campylobacteraceae bacterium
AGAAGTATAACGGAAGTTGTGTACAGGAGAGGTGTACCGACGGCTGTTTGGGCGCTTTTTTTCGGTAAAGATTACCTTTTTACACAGTTGTTTCAATCGAGTATGAGTATCGCGGTGCGTCATTGTTGCCTTGCCAGCCAAACACTCATTGGTTTCGGCGTGAAACCGGTGATTGCGCAGAAATTACCATGGTCTACTCTTTGCATCTCTAAAAGATTGCGATCGCGTCGTACCAATAATTCACACCAAACAAAAAAAGAGACGCATTTACTCAATAATTGTCATATTATTAAGATGAGAGAGTGTAGAATGGTCTCAGCACACCCCGGAAACATTGCCGGATATGCACGATTTGAAAAAGAGGAGGCTGGATGAAACAGACATTGATGGGAAATGACGCCATTGCCTGGGGATTGGTGCATGCCAACGTCGATATGGTCTCGGGGTACCCCGGCACCCCCTCGAGTGAGATTCTCGGCACGATACAGAAGATCAAGCAACAGCTCGATCTGCCGATCTATGCCGAATGGGCGACCAATGAAAAGGTGGGATTCGAAGTGGCCTATGCCGGGGCGATTGCCGGCAAGCGCACTGCCGCGACGATGAAGCAGGTGGGACTCAACGTCGCCAGCGATGCCCTGATGTCGGCCAGCTACATCGGCAATCTGGGGGGAATGCTCCTGATCGCGGCGGATGACCCGGGGTTCCACTCGTCACAAACCGAGCAGGACAGCCGGGTGTTTGCCAAGTTCGCCCGGATTCCGGTACTCGATCCGGCGACCCCGCAGGATGCGTATGACATGACCAGGTACGGCGTGGAACTCTCGGAGCGGTTTCAGGTACCGGTGATGCTCCGTCCGGTGATGCGGGTCGATCACGCCCGGGAGATCATCGAGATGGATGCCGAAACCCATTTCGTCCCCAATGAGGGGAAATTCCGGCGCGACATCGCCCGCTGGGCGGGGGTACCCCGTGCCGGACGGCTGCGACAGGGACATGAGGTACTTGAGAGGATCGAGACGATCAAGGCCTACAACTGGGATCACCATCTCAAGGAGAAATTCGAGGCGCTCAAAGGGGGAAAACTCCTGATCCTCGCCTCAGGGACGGGATATGCGTTTACCCTCGAGACATTGGCCGATCTCGGTCTCGAAGCGGATGTGGTGAAAATCGAAATGCCTTATCCTCTTCCGACGGAAGAGATCAAACCCTTTTTCGACCGCTATGAGAAGATTCTCGTCATCGAAGAGCCCTATCCGCTGATCGAAGAGGATCTGGCACACCCCAAACTCTACGGCAAAAAGACCGGCACGATGCATGCTATCGATGAGATGAAAAAAGAGCACATCCTCGTCGCACTCCAGAAGCTGGGGATATATACGGGGGAGAATATCTACGAAGTGCCCAGACTCGATCTGGGATTTGATGTCCCCGATCGTCCGCCCGCTCTGTGTCCGGGGTGCCCTCACCGGGATATCTACTATGCGATCATGAAAGTGTTCAAGAAGAACAAATCGATCTACCCCTCCGACATCGGCTGCTATACCCTGGCACTTTCACAGGGGGCGATCGATTCGATCCTCTGCATGGGAGCAAGTGTAGCGATGGCGAGCGGCTTTTCGATCGCCGATCCGTCGAAGACCGTCGTGGCGACCATCGGGGACGGGACGTTTTTCCACTCCGGAATCCCGCCGCTGCTCAATGCGGTGTACCAGAACCACCGCTTCATCCTCATCATCCTTGACAACTCCACCATCGCCATGACCGGACGACAGGGGACACCGGAGCGGTTCCACCAGAGCATCGACATCGCCAAAATTGTCGAAGGGATGGGGATCAAATGCTATGAACATACCTATTCGCACGAGATGCAGGAGAACATCGACTTCATGAAATACATCAAGTCGGAGTTTGAGAAGCCTGAGCATCAGGGGCCGCTTGTGGTACGGGTGCGGCAATTCTGCATCCTCGACAACGAGCGCCGGGATGACTGGATCCCGAACCTCTTCGCCGAAGTCGATCCGGAAAAATGCGTCGCCTGCGACAGCTGCACCACGGTCTACAAATGCCCCCCGATGGCGTACAATGCCGACGGCAAGATCGAGATCGACCCCTTCCTCTGCGCCGGATGCGGCGGATGTCTCGATGTGGTATGTCCGACCGATGCGTTTCAGCTCGATACCATCAAATCCAAGGAGGTTGGGGTATGAGTATTGTATTATTACATAACAAAAGGCATTGCGCAGCAATGCAAACCGAAACTATTCACTATTCACTATTCACTATTCACTGCGACCGAAGGGAGCTCCCATGAAGTACCAGATCGTTATCGCCGGATTCGGCGGGCAGGGGGTCGTATTTCTTGTCAAGGTGCTGGCATTGTGTGCGGGGAACCGGGATATCCCGTTTCTTGGCACCGAAAACCACGGGATGAGCCAGCGGGGCGGAGCGGTCAGCTGCGACATCAAAGTGGGGGAATTCACCAATCCCGTCATCGACAACGGCCAGGCCGACCTCATCATCGGTCTCGATCCCAACGAAACCCTGCGCAACCTCCATCTGCTCAAAAAAGATGCGTACGTCGTGAGCAACTCCGACCGCCTCTTCCCGGAGCTGCCGTTCCGTGTGACCCTCGTCGACGGCAATGCCAAAGCGTTGGCCGGGGAGTTTCCTATCCAGGGGCTCAACGCTTATATGTTGGGGGTTGCACTCGCTTCGGTGGAGAATTTCCCCTTCAGTGTAGAGGAGGTGGAGACAGCGCTGCGGCAGATCAATGCCAAAGTGGCGGATCAGAATATTGCGATCGTCCATCAGGCGATGGGGGAAGTAGAGGGTAGAAAGTAGCGGGTAGCGGGTAGAAATTGTGGCGGGCGTTGCTGTGCAACGCTTCTATAAATTGGTTGGACTAAAGTCCAAGCCCCGGGAAGCGGGTGGAGATTTTTATAAATCGTGCTGCGATTTTGGTGTGCTATTGCATACCCTACGCGAATTTTGATACGAATATAAACCCAAAAAAAGGAGAAAACCGATGATATGGAACCAGGCCGAGAGTGCGCCGCGCGAGGCGATCGAAGCGACGCAGGTGGCGCGACTGAGGGAGACGGCGCGGCGGGTCTATGCGATCAGTCCGTTCTACAAGAAGAAGTTTGATGAGGCGGGGATCAGTCCGGAGGATATCCATACCGTCGAGGATGTGCAGAAGCTCCCCTTTACCCGCAAGCAGGATCTGCGCGATCATTACCCCTTCGGGCTCTTCTGTGTGCCGATGAGTGAGGTGGTGCGGATCCACAGCTCGAGCGGTACCACGGGCAAACCGACGGTGGTGGGGTACAATGCCCACGATATGGAGGTGTGGAACGAAGTGATGGCGCGAGTCTATACCATGTCGGGGACTACGGCAGAAGATGTAGTGCACAACGGGTACGGTTACGGTCTGTTTACCGGCGGGCTGGGCTTTCATACCGGAGCCGAGACGATCGGCGCTGCGGTGGTACCGGCCAGCGGCGGGTTTACCGACCGGCAGCTGATGCTCATGCGCGATTTCGGGGCGACGGTGCTGGCGTGTACGCCGTCGTTTGCGCTCCATCTCGCTGAGATTGCCGCCAAAGCGGGGAACGATTTTCGCAAGGACTACAAGCTCAAAACCGGCATCTTCGGCGCCGAACCCACGAGCAAGGGGCTCAAGGAGGAGGTCGCCAAAGCGTGGGGGATCGACTACCACGAAGTGTACGGGCTCAGTGAGATCATCGGACCGGGTGTCAGCTGCAGCTGCAAGCACAGCGACCGGCTGCACATCTTCGAAGACCATTTCCTTGCCGAGATCATCGATCCGAGAACCGGGGAAGTGCTGCCCGAAGGGGAACGGGGGGAGCTGGTGATCACCACTCTGACCAAGCAGGCACTGCCGATCATCCGCTACCGCACCGGCGACATCACTTCGATTGTCAAAGAGCCCTGCGCCTGCGGACGGACGCACGCGCGGATGGAGAGCATCGTGGGGCGTGCCGACGACATGCTGATCGTCAACGGGGTCAACGTCTACCCCTCCCAGGTGGAGCACGTCATCGCCAATGCCGAAGGGGTGACGCTGAACTACCAGATCATCGCCGACAAAAAAGGGCACCTCGACAAGCTGGAGATCCTCGTAGAGGTGAGCGACGATATTCTCGTCGACAATGTCGGGGAGATGGAGCGGATCAAGAACAACATCCAGGAGAATCTGCTGAACAATCTCTACATCAATGCTGCCGTCCGGCTGGTCGAACCCAACACGATCGAACGGAGTGTGGGCAAAGCGGTACGGGTCGTGGATAAAAGGAAGGATTAGATGAAAACGATCGAACAACTCTCCATTTTTCTCGAGAACCGCACAGGACGGCTCGGGGAGATCACCCGTCGTCTGGCCGATATGGGGGTCTCGATCCGGACGCTGGAGCTGGTCGAAGCGGGGGATTTCGGGATCCTCCGTCTGATCGTCCCGGAAGTGCAGGCGGTCAAGGAGCAACTGAGCTCTCAGGGGATCAGCGCTACCATTACACCGGTGTTTGCTGTGGAGATTGGGGATGAAGTGGGGTGTTTTCACCGTGTGGTTTCCGCTCTGGCTGAGGAGGGGATCGACATCGCCTACACCTATACGGTTCACACTGGCGATCGAGGGGCTTTGATCATCAAGACGGCTCCATCGGATCTCTCCAGCGCCATCGGGCGGCTTGAACGTGACGGAGTGGCGGTGATCGATGCAGTTTAAACTTTTGCAGCGGCCACCTGTTCCATTATCAATGAAACCAGAATAACACTACCAACTCAAAAGGATACAGCATGATGACCAACCGACAAATTTCTGAGAATTTTGAAGTGCAAATCAATACCCTTTACAATTGGCGCAAAAGCAAGCCGCGCCTCTATAAGTATCTCCAGAATGCAGACTACAATTTTGAACAGACTAAGGAAATCAATGTTCTTTTGAGCCGCTTTGCCGAGGATATCCATTATGATTTTCGTCCGGAAGAGATTCTCAAAGTTGTAGAATCAAAATTTGAAGCCAAATCGATTGACGATATTGAGCATCTCGAGCAGCACTTTATCAAGGAACACGCCAAACATCTGGCAAAAGAGAGCGATTTTCTTCTGGGTATTTACAACAAAATTCATGCAATGAATATCGTCGAAAAGTACATTTTCTATAAACGTGTCCACAACCTGCGCTCGGAGAAAAAGCATCCGGAACTGGCGGACATTCAGAACTATTTTGATGTTTTCTGCTCGTGAATTTTGATAGATCCGGGTTGACATTGGATCGATAATTCGCTATGGTACTTTTTTGATTTTTCAAACGATCCAAGGACCGACCATGCAATTGAGCGATTATGGAAATTTTCCTACCACCCTTCCGATTGTGGTGGAGGATAATCTCTTTTTTTATCCTTTTATGATCAGCCCGATCTTTTTGACTTCTCAGAAAGATATCGATGCTGCAACCGAAGCAATGCAAAATGACTCGCTACTCTTCGTGACCACCACGCAGAGCGGCAAAGAAGGCACACGCACACTGGAATCTCTGTATCCGATCGGTGTGGTGGGCAATATCATGCGTCGGGTTCAGATGCCTGATGGACGGGTCAAAATACTTTTTCAGGGGTTTGCCAGAGCTCAGGCGTTTGAACCGGTCAGCAATGATCCTTTTCTCCAGGCCCGCGTCCGTATCATTGAAAATGATTCATTCAATCCGCTGAAAATCGATGCGCTTCTGGTAATTCTGAGAGAGAAGATCAAACAATACTCCTCTTATAACAGCGCTATTCCGGCTGATCTGGTCAAAACCATAGAGGAGAATGAAGAGCCCCATCGTATGGCTGATCTGATCTCTTCCATGCTCCGCATGGAGAAAAGCAGAGCCTACATGCTGTATGCCGAAGAAGATATCGAAAAGCGACTTCTCGGTTTGATTGATGAGGTGGTAGCCCAAATTGAAGCAGCCAAAGTGCAGCAGGAGATTCACCATAAGGTTCACAGCAAAATCGAAGAGACCAACCGAGAATACTTTCTCAAAGAGCAACTCAAAGAGATCCAGGAAGAACTCGGGATTGATACCCAGCGCGAAGAAGAGATCGCCGCATTTCGCAAGAAACTCGAAACGCTTAAACCATACCTGAACGAAGATGGATACAAAGAGGTCAAAAAGCAGCTTGATCGTCTGGCCCGCATGCATCCGGACAGTGCCGATGCCAATATACTCCAGGCCTACCTCGAATGGGTTTTTGAGATCCCCTTCGGGACTTTTTCCAAAAACAATCTTGATGTCAAACGGGTTGCCCGGGAGCTTGATCAGGATCACTATGCCCTCAAAAAACCCAAAGAGAGAATCGTCGAATACTTTTCAGTACGCGAATTAGCCAATCTTCGTGGCAAAAAAGCAACGAAGGGCAAAGCAGAAATTCTCTGCTTTGCCGGCCCTCCGGGCGTAGGCAAAACGTCCCTGGCCAATTCCATAGCTACGGCACTTGGGCGTCCGCTGGTGCGGATTGCACTGGGAGGACTGGAGGACGTCAATGAGCTCCGCGGCCACCGCCGTACTTATGTCGGAGCGATGCCGGGTCGGATCGTCCAGGGGTTGATTGAGGCCAAAACAATGGATCCGGTTGTTGTGCTGGACGAGATCGACAAGGTAGGACGCTCGCACCGGGGAGATCCGACGGCTGCACTGCTTGAGATCCTCGATCCGGAACAAAACAGCCACTATCGGGACTATTATCTGAATTTCCACATCGATCTGAGCCGGGCGATTTTCATCGCTACGGCCAATGATACCGGGCGTATTCCACCTCCGCTGCGGGATCGCATGGAGTTCATCGGGCTCAACAGCTATACTCCCAACGAGAAGTTTGAGATCGCCCGGCGATACCTGATTCCCCAGGAGCTCAAAAAACATGCCCTCCGCAAACATGAAGTAGAGATCACCTCCAACGCCCTGCGCAAGCTGATCGAAGAGTATACCCGGGAAGCGGGCGTGCGCAATCTCCGTCGGCGTCTTGCGGCAATCATGCGCAAAAGTGCACGCAGGATTCTTGAAGATCCTTCGGTTGAGACGGTGCGTGTCACGGCAAAAAACCTCAAAACTTTTGCCGATAAAAAGGTATTTGAGATCTCCCCTGTTGCGCCGGAACCGCAGGTTGGTGTCGTCAATGGACTGGCCTGGACGGCGGCGGGGGGAGATGTCCTTACCGTCGAAGCGATTAAAATCAAGGGCAAGGGGATGCTCCAGCTTACCGGAAGTCTCGGAGATGTCATGAAAGAGTCAGCGCGCATAGCCAGCAGTGTAGTCAAGATACTGATCGATGAGGGTGTACTGCCGATTGAGACAGAGCACATTCCGAAGACAGACAGAGAGAAGAGGAGAGAAAGCCCTTCGGATGCCAGCGACGTGTACAAACGCTACGATCTGCACCTGCACGTTCCCGAGGGAGCCACTCCAAAGGATGGCCCCAGTGCCGGCATTGCCATGGCGACTGCTATCGGATCGATTTTGAGCGGGAAAAAGGTACACAATCGTATCGCCATGACCGGCGAGTTGACATTGACGGGGAAAGTTCTTCCGATCGGAGGGCTTAAGGAAAAGTTGATTGCAGCCTACAAGGCCGGTATCAGACGGGCACTGATCCCTCAGAAGAATGTCGAACGCGATCTTGAGGAGATTCCGGATGAAGTGAAAAAAAGCCTGGACATTGTTGGTGTAACCTGCATCCGGGAGGTTCTGAAGTACGCGTTTGTCTAAGCCTCCTGTGCCCACCTGCTGATTTTGCCCAGCAGCTCATCTTCGTTGATGGGCTTCAGAAGGAAGTCATCGGCTCCCAACTCATAGGCGCCGGCCTTTTGTGTATCGTCTGTCGTGAGCACCACAACGGGGATGTTGCTGTTGGCGCTGTCAGAGCGGAAGATTTTGAGAAATTCTTTTCCATCCAGTACGGGCATGAGAATATCGAGAAGAATCAAATCGATGGATGTATCATCCCGAAGAATAGTAAGAGCTTCGGATCCGTTTTCCGCTTCGACTGTTTCACGAACAATATCAGGATGCTTGCGTAGAAGAGCCTGCAGAAGTTTTCGGTTGATAAAGTCATCATCGACGATCAGGATTTTCAGATTCATTGATTTACTCCAAAGTATTTAAGATAGATGCTATGGCATTTTGAGACAAAACAGAATCAACTTTTTTATAATTGATTCCGTCAAAGAGGGGTGCCTTGCTGTCCAGGGTATTAGTCAGGATAACTGGCACGTGTTGTTGTGCAAGCAGCGTGTGATTCTTTGAGGTGATAAAATCTTCATCTGCAAAAATAGCACGGTAGTGATGATTTCGGATTTTATTGTCAAAATCGGCGCTGTCCTCCGCAAAAACACTTGTATGCCCCAGCGCATTCAGGATGTGTTCTATGATTCTCCCGCTGAGAGCAGAATGTTTGGCGATCAAAATGGTTTCCGAGGCGGAATCCTGAGCTGCAGCCGAATGCGTCTTTTCCGGTGTTTTGGAGGCGGCAGCCGGTTTTGAGGATGCCGGAACGCTTTTCGTCGGATTCTGGTGTGGTTCTGGAGCCGGCGTGACCTCCCGGGCAGCTTCAGATTTTCCAGGCATGCCGATGTTTGCTTTGTCGGCCAGAAACTTATTGACGACATACAAAAGTTCGTTCATCTCGATGGGCTTGGAGACATACTCGTCCAGCCCCTCGTTGAGAAAGCGTTCACGGTCACCTTTGAGTGCGTTGGCAGTCAGGGCGACAATAGGGATATGCTGCAATTCGTTTTTCTGTTCATATTCAAGGATGGAGTGTGTCGCCTCCACACCATCCATAATCGGCATCTGAATGTCCATGAAGATGATGTCGTATTCGTTTTGTTTTCTTTTTTCGAATGCCTCCTGACCGTTGTTGGCCAGATCGGTTTCCAGCCCCATGCTCTGGAGGATATTTTGAACAAGTCGCTGGTTGATGGCGTTGTCTTCGGCAATCAAAGCTCTGGCATCAAACATGGTCTTGGCAACCGGAGCAGGAGCTTCCTCAACCTCTTCGACGCCACCGATTTTTCCATCGAGAGCCCGAATCAGTTTTGTGGGAGTCAAAGGGCGAAAGATGACACTCTCCTGACGGATATGAAAAGCATCGGCAATATTGCGATGGGAGATATCGGAGATCAGAATCAGTTGATCCCGATCGATGTGTTTCAGGGCATTGAGCGTTTCCTGCGGAGTGTGTCCGACATCGGTTATGACCAGAGTGTCGATTCCTGCTCTGATAAAGTTTTTGAGCTCCTCTGTAGCTACGAATGTGTGTATATCGGCTCCAAGATACTGCAGGTAACTGCTGAGAGATTGATCCAGAGGAGTTGCCGGGTCGCTGATATGCTGTGCAATGTCGATATCGGTGTATTTATTTTGAAGGACACCTTCGACAACAGGTATCTCTTCGAGGGGGAGTGTGAAAAGGAAAGTGCTCCCTTTTCCTTTTTCGCTCTCGACGTCAATCCGACCACCCATGAGCTCAACATACTGTCTCGATATGGTCAGACCCAGGCCGGTGCCCCCGTATTTGCGTGTCGTGTCGACATCGGCCTGGGTAAAGGGTTTGAAAATGTGTGCGACCTGTTCTTTGGTCATGCCGATTCCGGTATCGGATACCTGGAATTTGATCAGAGCTTTTCCGTCACGTGCATCGACTTTTTGTATATCGAGGCTGACAGAGCCGCCGGCGCTTGTAAATTTGAGTGCATTGTTCAGGAGATTGATGATCACTTCACGGATTTTGGCCGGATCCCCTTTGAGCTTCGGGCTGATACGCATGTCGATGTTGTAGTTGAGATCTACTCCTTTTTCTGCCGCTGCTGCCGCAAATGTTTCAATGGCTGATTCGAATTCATGATGACTTTCAAAAGGAATATCCTCGATCTCGACTTTGTTGCTCTCGATTTTGGAGAGGTCGAGTATGTTGTTGATGATTCCGAGAAGGTTCTGGGAACTTTTTTCGATAATATTGATAAATTCCTGCTGTTCTTCGGTAGCATCGGTGGCTTTGAGCAGTTCGGTAAAACCGATAATACCGTTCATGGGAGTACGAATCTCATGTGACATGTTTGCAAGGAAGAGAGATTTGGCTTCATTTGATTCGACGGCGCGGATTTTGTCTTCGCGAGCCGATTCGATCAATTCATCAAGGAATGAATAGGCCGAGTGCATGCCGCTGGGGGTTGTCAGATCCAGGCTTTCGAGCACCCGGAGCTCTTCGTCACTGTATTCTCCCGATTCCTCAGCCGCGGCGATTCCTCTTCGAAGAATGCTGCGCAGCTCCGAAAAATTTTCGTTTTTTTGTGCGCCGAAAAACTTGAGAGCAAGGAAGAACAACACTAAACTCAGCAGAGCCATCAGGAAAAAAATGAGCATCTGCACGGTGGGTGAGAGGTGACCGGGTATGGGCATGGCTGGAGACAGATAGTCCAGATACGCACGATAAAGAAAATAGGCCGACCCCAGAAACAATACGGCGCTGAGACTGAGGAAAATCTTTTTAAGTCCTTTGTTCGAGTTCATGATGCGTACTCCTTACATGCCGGGGGCATGGATAAATTTGTCAAGCGCTTTTAATTGCCCTACAAACTGCCGGAAGAGATCGGGGACCTTTGCAAAATCCTCGTTGTATTGCAGTTCCTCCAGTGTTTTTGCAAGCGGATCAATGTGAAGATTGCTTGCAGCCCCTTTGAGGAGATGCGCTGTTTTCTGGAGGGTTTCCAGGTCTTTGTTCTCCTGCGACACGATAAAGACAGGGATATTTTCCTTGGCCTGTTTGACAAAATCGATGACAAATTCCTCAACCAAATCTTCAGGCAGACCGAGTTCGTCTGCAGCTACATGGGCGCTGAAATCGAAGGGGATAGGCGCCGTTCGATCAAGAATCTCTTCAACATTGACTGAATCAAGTGCCAATGACGGAGGAGCCTTCCTTGATTTTTTCTCTGCTTTGGCAGACTTGGTTTTTTTCTCTGCTTTGGGAGGTTTCGATTTTTTCTCTGATTTGGCAGACCTGGTTTTTTTCTCTGCTTTGGGGGGTTTGGTCTCCGTTTTGACTTTGACGGCCTGGGAGGCAGTCTGGATCCCGGCAGGTTCGCTTTTGACAATCCCGGGTTGGATCGGAGGCATTTCTGCCGATTCCCCTCCTTTCGCTATATCGTCGTGAATGTGCTGAATCATGCCAAAAAAGTCATCAAAGAGCCCCTCTCTTTCATGGGAAGTTGCCTCTTCAATCTCACGAAGCTTTTCGGCCAGTCCGGAGAGATGGAGCAGCTGTGAAGCATCCTTGAGGGATGCGACGGTTTCCCGAAACCGCCGGGGGTCATTCTCCATGAGACTCCTGTGCGCACGTGTCTCTTCCACAAATTGCAGCAGAAAACCCATGTATTCTTTCAGTGAGATTCCGATCAGCCGGGCGTTGTGTCCATAATCAGCAGGGGGGGTCGACGTGAGAGGTTTTTCGTCGGAGGCGGTTGTTTCGTCCGCCGCAGGTTCAGAAAGATTCAGCAGAGTTTCTTTCTCGATGTTCAATTCCAGCTTATTGGAGGATGCTTCTTCTGCTTTCGCTGCAGGAGGCGTGATCTCTTCTCCGGGATCAAGAAGTTCAAGGATTTCCCGCTCCTCCCCGGTTGATTCTTCTTGTGAAAGGGACTCTTCATTGTGGTCAGCAAGATCTGGTTTGGGTGTTTCCGGAATCTGTGCCGGAATGTCAGGCTCTTCAAGCAGTTCCAGAATGTCCGTATCGGAAAGGGATGTTTCCCCGAAAGCGGATTCGGACGGTTCCTCCGAACGTATGTTCAAAAAACCTTCGTTTTCAGAAGAGAACGACTCTTTTGTGTCCTCCGGAACGGTTTTCAGAAAGACGGGAGACTCTTCCTCTTCCGGAAGCTCATGGAGCTTTTCTTCAGAAGCTGCTGCATCGTCAGCAACGAATTTCCGGGAAAAATCATAAAGATAGGCATCACCGGATACGGTCTCTACACGTGTTTTTATAAACACTTCATCTTTGCCGTTTATGCGGCAGATATGATCGACCTCATTCAGTGGAAACCGACCAACCCGAAAAAGCTCTGCAAGCAGGTAGATGCTTTCAGCGCCGGCTTTCTTCAAAAAAGCATTATCGGCTGCCATAACGAATTTCTCATCCTTGAGAATAAAAAACATGGATCAACCCCTTTGCATTAGTAAAGTTGCGAATGCTCCATAATATACTTTTTTTGGTTAAGGTCGCCTAAAATTCCATTTTTTAATATTAAAATCTTCCATTTTGTGTGTCATATGGAGGCGATCTGCCATTTTTTTGCCGACGACAGAGGCAAGTTCCTCGGGAGAAGCTTCGGCGATGGCGCCAAAGGTTCCAAAATAGTCGAGGAGCTTTTTGACGGTGGCTGGACCGATCCCCTTCTGTTCGAGGAGGGCGACGCGGGTATCGTGGCGCCGTTTTTTGTTCCGGTGGAACGTGACCGCGAAGCGGTGGGCTTCGTCGCGGAGGCGCTGGCACCACTGGAGGCGGGCGTCGGAGGGCTGGAGGGCGAGGGTGCCGGTTTCGGTGTAGAGGAGGTCGCGTGCAGCGCCTTTGGCGCGGTGGGCTTTGGTGTCGAGTTTCTCCTTGGCGATGGCGACGACGTCAAGGGTGACACCGGCATCGTTCAAGAGGGTGAGGGCGAGTCGGCGCAGTGTCTCTCCACCGTCTATGAGCCACAGGTCGGGGGGTGGGGCTTCGGCAAACCGGGCGATGCGCCGGGTGAGCATTTCGTGCATCTGAGCGTATTCGTCCCGCGCCTCGAGGGTGTAGCGGCGGTAGCTCCCCTTGTCCCATCTGCCGTGATCCCACACCACCATGGCGCCGACGGTCGCTTCTCCCATCATGTGGGAGTTGTCAAATATTTCGATCCGCATGGGCGGGGTGTCGAGGCGGAAGAGGGCGGCGATTTGCTCTTCGATTGCTTCGGTGGCAGGTTGCGTGCGCAGCAACTCGGCGGCATTGGTGCGGGCGATTTGGGTGAGACGTTTTCTGGCACCGCGTTGGGGGGTAAGGAGGCGGATGGGGCGTGCAACTCTTTGGGAGAGGGTGGTGGCGATCTCCTCGGCTTCTTCGAGGGGATCGGCTACGAGGATTGTACGGGGTACCGTCGGCACATCAGCGGTGTAAAAGTCCAGCAATGCTTGTTTGTAGGCCGAGGAGAGATCGAAGAGTTCGGCGAGGGTGAAAAAGCTGTGTGCGCTGGAGATGATCCGTCCGTGCCGGAGGAACATCCGCACCACCACGCCCCGTTTGTCCCCCGTCTCGATCGCGAAAACATCGAGGTCGTCGGTGGTCGCCAGATCGATGTCGGAGTGGATCCGCAGCCCGTCGATCTGCTCGATCTGGTCGCGGAGTCTGGCCGCCTCTTCGAACCGTTCCTGCTGTGCCAGTTTGAGCATCCGCTCTTTGAGGCGCCGGATCAGACCGGAGCGTTTGAGGATCGCTTCGGTGGCCTCATCGACGATGGCGCCGTACGCCTCGGGGGTGATTTTCCCTTCGCACGGGGCGGGGCATTTGCCGATCTGGTGAAACAGGCACGCTTTGCCCCCATTCAGACCGCTCTTTTTCTGCACGAGGGGGAACACTTCGTAGAGGGCGTCGAGCAGCGCCCGTCCTCCGGAGGGGAAAGGGCCGAAGTAGCGGATAGCTCTGCCCCGGATGACCCGGCGGGTGAGTTCGAAACGGGGGAAGGTCTCGGAGCGGTCTATATAGATATAGGGGTAGGTTTTGTCGTCGCGCAGGAGGATATTGTAGCGGGGTTTGAGCTGTTTGATGAGGCTGTTTTCGAGGATCAGGGCGTCGGCTTCGGTGGGGGCGAGCAGGTAGTCGAGGCGCACCGCTTCGTAGAGCATTTTGGTGATCCGGGGGCCGAGGGCAGGGTTGGGGCGAAACTCAGGGGTGAAGCGCCAGTAGCTTTTGACCCGGTTTGTGAGGCTCTTGGCTTTGCCGACGTAGAGGAGACGGCCGTTGCGGTCGAAATATTGGTAGACGCCGGGCTGATCGGGGAGGGTGCGGACGGTCTCCTCGATGGTCGGATGGGGTGGAGGGGAGGGGGTCTTACCCATCGCGGTTCCGGTTGGCACGGATCAGTTGGCGTACCCGCTCGAACTGGGCATGGAGATCGGGATCGGTGCTGTGATCTTCGAAGGTTCCTTCGGAGAGTTCGCAGTAGTGGGGGACACTCGGAAGGTACGCCGCTTCGGCGGGGCGGACGGTGAATTTGCTGTTGAAGAGCACCACTTTGTCCGCCTCGAGGTGGCGGCATGTCTCGTCATTGGAGGCGAGGGTGCGCAGCAGGGTCAAAAAGAGCGACGACTGGTACTGGAGCTCCATCTTGTACCCGGGATGGCGCAGGGCGATGTGGAGTACCTGATCCCGCACGTAGACAAATCCGATCGCCTCCTGAAAACGCGCAGGAAGCGCCGCGAGGAGACGGCGGTAACACTGATGGCGGCGGAGCGTGCGAAACTGCGGCGCTCCGGTGAGCGTATTGAGGA
>JALVQH010000183.1 GCA_027031505.1 Campylobacteraceae bacterium
GTAGCCGCTGCGGAGAGTACGGAAACCGTCGCCGGTATGCCTGGCCGGTACGACGGTGGCGCGGCGGTCACTCCAGCCGTTTTTATGGAGGAACCAGGCGATCGAGCCGATGCAGTCGCGCATGTCATTGGGGTCTTTGCGTCCGTCGCCGTTGAGATCGACACCGTAGCGCAGCTGGATCGAGGGGACTTGCTGTACGCACCCCATCGCCCCGGCGAACGATCCGTGCAGTTTGCGGACATCGAGATGGTGTTTGCGTGATAGCAACAGTACCTTCTCAAGCTCCCCGCGGAAGAAGCGGCGCTTGCGGTTGGGGTTGAGTCCCAGGGTGACAAGGCTGTCCCACACCGGGTACTCACTCCCGTACATCCCGAATTTCGTCTCGACCCGGATAAACGCGGTGATGATCTCCGGTGCGACATGGTAGCGGCGAGCAGCGAGATCCAGCCATTTGCGGTAGCGGTGCATAAATTTCCGCCCCAGCGCAATGCTCTCAGGGACGAGGATCTTCGATTTGTACCGATGCCAGCTGAAGTCCGTCACTCCGACTTTGCGTTTGCCTTGATAGCGGGCGAGCGTCTGGGGCTGATGGCGCGCCTGCTTCAGGAGGCTGAGGACATAGGAGGTCTTGAAATGGTATTTCTGGTGCATGTGTGCCGCAAACGATCGCCCTGCCGGAGTCTGGCTGTAGTCGATGCGGGCGAAAAGCGTTACGGAAAGCAACACCATCAGGAATGGTACGCTTTTACGAATAGACATCATCGTGTGTTCCTATATTGACAGGTATGATTTTTTTATGTCCGGATGCCTCTTGATAAATTTAGTTAGCCGCCTTGAATAAAAAGGGGTAATTTCAATCGCGTAAGGCACGTTTGAGTTCGTCCAAATGTTCCTGGGCTGTCATAACACGGCTTTTGCCCGCGGCAATCTCTGTGTGTACCTCCTTGAGAGCATGTTCCAATTCCAATTCACGTAAATGCTCGTAACGATCGATGTCGACAACAACATATTTCTTTTTCCCGCGTACCGAAATAAGTACTTCATCAAACGATCGAAGAAGATTGTCAAAGACTTGAACCCCTTTCGTTTTTAAATCACTGGCTGCTACTACCATGCAAATGCTCCTTTTTCGTTATGACATTATAGAGCGCATCGGGAAACAAATCAAATCTTTACCTATAAATCGCTTCGAGATGCTCCATCCGTTTCCCCAGGTTGAGCAACACCATATCCCCAAGCACCAGTGCCATCATCGCTTCAGTGACCACCGCGCCCCGTACGGCGACGCAGGGGTCGTGGCGGCCTTTGAGTTCGAGGGTGGCCGGCTCCCCTTCGGTGGTGATGGTTTGTTGAGGTTGGAAGATGCTCGGGGTGGGCTTGAAGTGGGTGCGCACCAGCAGATCGTCCCCGTTGCTGATGCCGCCGAGGATGCCGCCGCTGTGGTTGGTCACAAATCCGTCCGGGGTAATCGGATCGTTGTTTTCACTCCCCAGCAGCCGTGCTGCTGCGACCCCGTCACCGATCTCGACCGCTTTGGCGGCGTTGATCC
>JALVQH010000184.1 GCA_027031505.1 Campylobacteraceae bacterium
GCTTCATAATCCATGTATGCAGCCACAACGCCAGAATGATCAATCCTCCGCCGACCAGCAGGGTGGTGTAGTTGATGTTTTTGCCCCAAACGACGAGATTGACGATGAGCCCCAGAGGGACAACGGCATTGTTCATAATCGCCAGAATCCCGCTGTCGACCTCGGTGGCTCCCCGGTTCCAGAGGAAGTAGCCCAGCCCCGACGCGACGATCCCGAGCCAGAATAGGACGCCCCACTGGGTCGGAGTGGGGGTGATCTTGTCCATGTTGCCAAAGAGGAGGAACGCACCGAGGGAGATGAGCAGCGCTCCGAAATGAAAATAGCCGAAAATAGTTGATTGCTTCATCACTTTGAGCTCCGGATGTTCGAGAATTTTTTTGTAGAGTACCTGCCCGAGGGCGAAGGTGATGTTCGCCCCCTGCACCATCAGAAAACCGATGAAAAAGCCGGGGTTGACGTGGGCGGCCTTGATGACCCAGGCGCCGGCGACGGCGACGGCGGCGGTGACGACGTAGAGGGGGTTGAACCGCCCCTTGAGGAGATCGTAGATCACCGTGACATAGAGGGGGGTGAAGATCGTAAAAAGGAGTACCTCCGGGACACTGAGGAAGAGAAAGGATTGGTAGAAGAAGAGATACATCAGTCCGATCTGGATGATCCCGATCCCCATGATGCGGAGTTTGAAACGGTTGGGGAGGCGGAAGTTGGTAAAGGGGACGAAGATCAGGGATGCCAGCGCCACACGCACCAGCACGGCGAAATAGCTGTCAAGCTTCCCGGCGAGATAGACGCCGATGAGGGAGAAGGAGAAGGCCCAGATGAAGGTGACGAGAGAGAGAAGTCGCATGATGCTCCTTTTAAATCAGGAATTAGGAATTAGGAATTAGGAATTAGAAATTTTGGTTGGCGTTGCAGCGCAACGCATCTATTGATGGGGACGCGACTTCAGTCGCGTTTGTGGGACTGAAGTCCCAGCCCCTTTTCCAATACACCAATATACCAATACACGAATATACTACGCTCGGCGTGCTAAAACTCAAATCCGCCCCCCTGTCCTTTGTTCATGCTCTCGTAGACGGCGTTGACGTAGGCGTCGCGGAGGGGGCAGTCGGTGAGTTTGTCGCATGGCAGGCAGCTTTTGTAGCCGTGCTCGGTCTGGCAGGCTTTGAGCTCCCGGGTTTTCTCTTCGAGAGCCAAAACGTATGGATCGGCTGGTGAAGTTCCCGGTCGGATCATGTCGCAAGTCCGTACGCTTTTTTCAGAGCATTGATTTCATAATTGGATCCGAAGAAGCAGGGAGTCGTATCGTGATGATGCCTGGGAGCCAGCTCAAGGAGGCGCCGGCCATGGTGATCGATGGCTTGTCCGCCGGCGGCTTCGAAGATCAAAGCAAACGGCAGAACTTCGAACAATTGCCTGAGTTTTCCGTTTGGCAGATCGGAAGCGGCAGGATAGCTGAAGATGCCGCCGCCCTTGACAATCAGGTGATGCAGATCGGGTACCATACCGCCGCTGTAGCGGAGGCGGTACCCTTCGGCAAAGAGGCTGTCGACGAAGGCTTTGTGATGGGGAGGCCAGTACTGCTGGGTGCCGCCGGGGGCATTGTGTCTGCCCTTCTCCTTGAGCATGAATTTCCGATCCATCAGCTGCCATCTGCCGTGAACGAAGCGTTGGCGCATCGGTGGATTCCCCCGTTCGACAGACACCATCTCGATGTGGCGCCCAAACAGGATATAAGCGGCAGTCACAAGAGAAGCACCGGCGGGCTCCCCTTCATAAATGCCGAAAATCGCTCCGACGGAAAAGTTGGCGTCGACGATACTGGAACCGTCAAGCGGATCGTAGCAAATGGTGTAGGGTGCCTTTGGGTCAAGTATCAGCTCATTCTCCTTCTCTTCGCTGATGATGGAACGGACTCGTGCCAGAGCGCTGAGTGATTCTTCGATCACGCGGTCGGCAGCGATGTCCAGTTTGAGCTGGGCATCTCCGGTAGCATTGTGTTCGGTGCTGTAGCCAAGATCACCCTCTTTGATCAGGGCATCGACACTGACGGCGATGGTTTTGATGGCGTCGAGTATGGTTTTCATGATATATGGTCTCCTTTGAGCGAAATGGCATGGGCGTCTATCCACTCGATTATACTACCGATATCGTTAAGATCGAGTACATCGATGTCCTCGGGGAGATCATAGTCGGACACAACAATCGAATCATCAATGGCAATCGCCTTGACGACGGGGAGATATTCGGACTCAATCGTATTGCGAAAGATCGCCAGTCGGGGGAGGGGGAGGGTTTTGAGCCCTTCGACCATCAGCAGATCATATTCTCCAAACATCTCAGCGATGCGCTCGATGGAACAGGAACGGTGGGTGAAGAGAGTAGTGCGGGTCGAGGAGACCACAGCCACATCGGCTCCGGTTTGATAGAAACGGTCGCTGTCTTTGCCCGGCTGGTCGAAGCGGGCTTTGTCTTTGGGGTCGTGTTTGATGATGGCGATGCGGCGGGCGGGAACGAGGCGATGCGCGATTCTCTCGATCAGAGTTGTCTTGCCGCTGCCGCTGGGGCCGGTGAATGCGATGGCTTTATGCATCATTTTTTCCTTTGTCTGAATTTATCGGTTTTGTTCGGTTGGTGGATGATGCGGAGCAGATCGATCATTCGCAGAGGGGTGCCAAGTTTGTTCATGTAGATGACATAGTTGGTCAGGACGTGTTTGCCGTAGTGGCGTGCCTGATCGTTGTCGACCAGTTCAAGGCTCAGATACGGCTCATAGGGCCCTTTGCCGTTAAAAAGGTGTTTTTTGCGGATCAGCCGTCGGGTATAACCGATCCCTGCGTTGTACGCGTAGGCAATGAAGAGGGGGTGTTGAAGCCATTTGGTCAGATAGTTCATGTGCGCGTTGGCATAGATAAGGGCTTTGCGGGGGTCAAACATTGCATCGTAGTCAACTTTCTCGTGACGCTTCCTCGCAAGATGGCGCACAAGAAACGGCATAATCTGCATCATCCCGAGTGCGTAGGATGTGGAAATCGATGCGGGGATAAATCGACTCTCCTGACGAGCGATAGCATAGAGGATTGCCTGGCGGCTTTTGGGAAGTTTGGCAAGCAGATCCCGGTAGGGCATCGGGAAGTACTGCTCGGTATCACGGCTGGCTTTGGAAAGGATGTAGCTGTAGTATCCGACGGCGTCGGCTTCGCGGTACCTGGTAGCCAGTGCTTTTTTGTCTACCTTTTTATTGAAAATCTTCCGCTTGAGTTTTGCCCAGTAGATGGGATCGGAGATCTGCTGACGGAGAGTGGTGGTTTCAGGAAGAGACGGCGTAATGGTTTTGGGGTATTTCAGATGGAGGATATCGCGAGCGAGGAGGGTGTAGAGATTGATGTCGTAGCTTTTGGTCAGCGTAAGCAGATAGCGCTTGTTTTTGCGGCTCATGTATGTCCAGAAGAGGGCTTGATCGACCTCTTCGCGCTTATTTGACGCTTGGGCAGCAAGGCGGAAGTATATTTCACCGATGGCCGGTTTGCCGCGGTAGAGGGCGTTGAAGCCCAGAGAGAGGAGAGTGCGGTGGGTGAGGCGGTGTTTTTTGGCCGGGGGGTTGAAGAGGGCTCTGGTCCAGTGGGGGAGGCGCTCACGTCGGATGCGTCGGATCGTCTCGTTAAAGGCATGCTGAGTCGTCAGGCGGGCATACAACTCCGGTGAGATCGGGTGGTCGAGCTGCTTGCGCCCGGCCGTTCCGGCGTGGTTGAGGACAAACACCTGCATCTCCGGAGAGAGCCGAAGCCAGCGCTGCCAGGGATCCGCCGATTTGAGGAGGGCGACGGTGGCGGCTTTTTTTTGTGCGATCGCCTTTTTCTGTGCTGCGGTGAGGAGCTTGCGGGGGCGATTGTGGCGGATACGGGGGGTTCGATGTCCCGTCTTTTTCCGATACGCTTTGGCGAGTTTGGCGTTGATCCGTTTGGCTTCCCGGATCAGCTTCCGGGCGTCGGATCGGGTCGAACGGGGGCTGGAGAGGTATCGCCAGATGTAGTAGTCTTTTTCGACACTTTTGGGCATCGCATGGATCGTTGCGTAGTCAAGATGGCGGGCTCCAAGCGGACTCAGCATTGTGAGGACAACAAGGATAATACCCCTCAGCAGACCGATTCGCCGCATCAAAAGACCAGCCGCATCAGAAAGGTATCGAGAAACGCAAGTCCCAGCAGGATCACAACCGGGGAGAGATCCATGCCGGAGACTACGACGAAGGGGAGCTTGTGTCGTATCCAGCGAAACACCGGTTCGGTGATCTGGCGGATGAAACGCACGAGCGGATTGTACGGATCGGGGTGTATGAAGCTGAACAGAGCAGCGATAACAACGATCCAGGAATAGATGGTGATAAGGGTATGGATCAACTGGACCAAAGCAATGATCAAGGCTGACATCGGGCTACCTCCATAATGTAAGATCGGATAAAAGGGTACAGATCACGCAACGCGGGACCGTGTTCGGCTCCGGTAAGGATCCGGCGCAGGGGGATCAGCAGAGAATCGTCGTGGAGACCTGTCTGCTCGATCAGATACGTTTCGAATGTCTCAAAATCGGTAAACGGCGGTGCCGACGCGATTAAAGAGGCAAGAGTGTGCATCGTCTCTCTGTACTCCCCGTCACAGGGTTTGGGTGCAAAAATCGGCAGGATTTTCTCGTCAAGTTCCCCGAGGGTGGGTGCTTCATTGAGATAGAGCTTGATCATGCGGCCGATATCGGCATCGGCAAACTCATACAAGCCGGAGAGCGCTTTGTCCTCCATCCGGCGAAGGTGTTCGCGATTGAGTTTTCGAAGAGCCTCCGGGTCATACAGGGTCGGAGCTGTTGAGAGATGCTGGAGATCAAACCACATTATTGCATCGGGAAATGTGAAAACCTCTGCAGGAGGTGTCTGGCCGAGTGTGAGGAGATAATTGAGAATAGCATCGGGGAGGAATCCTTCTTCGAACAGCGACGTGACAGTGGGAAGATCGCCCGAAATGGACGAGA
>JALVQH010000185.1 GCA_027031505.1 Campylobacteraceae bacterium
TCGCAGTCTCTCCTGATATGGAACCCACATTGTACGTTCAGCGTAAGATGCATGCGTTCCCCATCGGGAGATGGGGAACGAGCAGAGTCCCAGCCTCTTTCTCAGATAAAGGCGTTGCACAGCAACGCAAACCAAAATTCCTAACTCCTCATTCCTGATTCAGGGCAGACACGCAGGTCTGCCCCTACAGGCCAAGCACCCTCGCGCGCGCCGCCTCCATCACCACCGTATCCTCGATCCGAATCCCAAACTCTCCGGGGATATAAATGCCCGGCTCGATCGTAAACACCATCCCCTCCTCAATCCGCGTGCGACTGCGGCTGGAGATGACGGGGAGCTCATGAATATCAAGTCCTACGCCGTGCCCCGTGGAGTGGACGAAATATTTGCCGAAGCCTGCCTTGTCGATCACATCACGCGCCAGCGCATCGACTTTGGCGGCTCGCATGCCGGTGCGGGCTTTGGCAATGGCGCGGTCGTGAGCTTTGCGGACGGTGTCATAGGCGCGTTGAAGCTTGCGCTTTTTGAACCGCTGTTTGTACCCCATGCTGACCGTTTTGCCCACCCGGACGGTGCGGGTGCGATCAGAGCAGTAGCGTTCATACTTCAGCCCGGCATCGATCAGGAGCAGATCCCCTTTTTGGAGCCTGGTTGTGTCCGGATGGGCGTGGGGCCTGGCGGCGTTGGCATTCAACGCAACGATCGGATCGAAGCTCAAGGGTCGCCCCTCATCGCCCTCCATCACCGCTACGGCAGTCTGGTACAGTTTCCGCTCATTCAGCCCGATCCCGGCGACCTCGACCAGCGCTCCAAACTCATCGAATGCCTCGGCACCGAGTCGCGCGGCGGTATCCAGCAATTCAATTTCATCGGGACGCTTGACGATCCGCTGTTTCTGCCCGAGGAGAAGTCTGGGTTTCCAGGTCACCCTGGTTTTGTCCCGCAGACGCCTGAATGTATGGACATCCCACTCTTTGGGATCGTAGATGATCTTTTTGATCCCCGATTTGCGGATCCGTCTGGCCGCTTCTTTGGGGAGGTCGCGTACGGTGATCACCTCAGCATCCTCGACGTGCTCCCCGGCATCGACAGTGTAGCGTCCGTCGGTGATGAAGTATTTTTCAACCCCGAGATCAAGATAGATGGCGTTGTCACAGCTGTATCCGCACGCGTAATAGAGGGCGCTCTCGTCGCGGTGGATACGGGGCATCGGCTTGCCTTAGGCCTGAGTCTGTTTGGCCGCAGCCATTTCGTTGAGGATCTGGGTCATCCCGATCATCGCCAGATGGTAGCCGAAAGGCCCCATCCCGGCGATGACGCTGGCGACCACTTCCCCGGTGAGGGTGTGGCGGCGGAACTCTTCGCGGGCGTGGATGTTGGTCAGGTGCACCTCAATCACCGGCAGCTCCACGGCTGCAATCGCATCGCGGATGGCGATGGAGGTGTGGCTGTAAGCTGCAGGGTTGATGATGATCCCGTCGGCATCCCCCATGCACTCTTGAATCCGATCGACGATCTCCCCTTCGAGGTTGCTCTGGAAAAACTC
>JALVQH010000186.1 GCA_027031505.1 Campylobacteraceae bacterium
TCCAGTCCCGGCCCGCGTGCTTCCATCGCACTGTTGGCCGGACACGAGAAAAAGTGCTGACGGGTCACGGACGGATACCGCTTGAGATCCTCAAGGGTCAAAATCACCGGACGCTCGACCATCCCGTGGATCATCAACCGCCACTCAAGGGGGTTGATATCCACAACCCCGCCGTGGGTTCGGACAAAATGGAGCCCGTTGGGGGTCACGGTGCCTTCGATATCCTGCCAGGGGGTAAACGTGACCGTTGCCTTTTGATCCGCTGTCAGCCAGGGGACGATGCGTCGCACCACGTTGGCTTCATACTTGGACGGGATCCCGTAGGGATGTGCATTGGCATCACGCCCCCAACTTTTACCCCATTTGGCAATATGGGGAGGGAGATTCTCCGGATCGGGTTTGAACCCTTCTGCCGAAACGCTCATGGCGCCACCCATAGCAGCCGCGGCTCCGACTGACAATGAGACGCTCCGTTTCAGAAAATTTCGCCTCGTTTCCTGTGGCAGGCTCTCCTGTGTGTACTCAGCAGAGTCGATCGGCTCAGCCACACTCGGAGCATAGGATAGATTTTCCTTACTGCTATTCATAATGGTGCCCTCCTTTCCTCTTGTGGATGTATTTGACTTTTTTGGTCATCTGAATTATACTGATTTATAAATAAATATAATATATAAAAAGAATATAAATAAATTTGTTAAGAGAAGAGTTACTTAATGTAACAAAGATGTAACTGGGAAGGGAAGATCCATTTGTTACCCTTATGTCATCGATAATGATCGGCAGATTTCATGAGGTTGGTAGCAATTATTGAAGGGGAGAACCCTCTATTCATAAAGAAAACTTGATTGGAAAAAGTAATTGGAGGATTTACAGGTTCCCATCGGAGATGATGGGAACAGGTGTGAAGAAGATACTTAGGCCTTTTTCGCCTCGAGGACCTCTTTGACCGCTTTGCCGATCTCGGCAGGCGAGATGACCACTTTGACACCGGCGGCTTCGAGGGCGTCCATCTTCTCTTTGGCGGTACCGGCACTGCCGCTGATGATCGCACCGGCGTGACCCATCCGCTTGCCTTTGGGGGCGGTTTGTCCGGCGATGAAGGCAACGACAGGTTTGGTAATGTTTTCTTTGATAAACTTGGCGGCCTGGATCTCGAGATCCCCGCCGATCTCACCGATCATCACGATCGCTTCGGTTTCCGGATCGGCCTCAAACATCGGCAGAAGCTGCTTGTAGCTGAGCCCGATGATCGGATCCCCGCCGATCCCCACAGCGGTCGTGATGCCGTACCCCTCTTTGACCACCTGATTGGCACCCTCATAGGTGAGGGTTCCGGATTTGGAGATGAGGCCGACGTTGCCTTTTTTGAAGATGTTGCCGGGCATGATGCCGATCTTGCACTCTTCGGCGGTGATGATACCCGGGCAATTGGGCCCGATGGTCATCATGTCGTGCTTGACGGCGTAGGCCTTGGCCGCCTGCATATCACGCACCGGCGCTCCCTCGGTAATGATGACGGCCAGGTCAATCCCGGCATCGGCCGCTTCCATCACAGCGTCGGCCACAAACGCCGGCGGAACAAAAATCATGGAGACGGTCGCACCCGTCGCTTCGACGGCCTCTTTGACGGTGTTAAAAACCGGCTTTCCGAGATGGGTCTGTCCCCCTTTGTTGGGGGTGACCCCTCCGACGATCTGCGTACCGTATGCCAGACACTGCTCAGCATGAAACGTTCCCTCTTTCCCGGTAAAGCCCTGAACGATGATTTTGGTATCTTTGTTGACAAGAATAGACATTATTATGCTCCTTTTGCTGCTTCGACGGCTTTGCGTGCCCCGTCACCGAGATCGGTGGCAGTGATGATGTTCGGGATGTTGGCATTGTCGAGGATCACGGCGGCCTCTTCGGCATTGGTGCCATCAAGCCGGACAACGACGGGGACATTGACATCGACTTTCTCCGTCGCTTCGAGGATGCCGTTGGCGATCCGGTCGCACCGGACGATCCCGCCGAAGATGTTGACGAAAATCGCTTTGACTTTGGGGTTTTTGAGGATGATTTCGAACCCTTTAGCGACGGTCTCAGCGTTGGCGGTACCCCCCACATCAAGGAAGTTGGCCGGAGAGCCGCCCATGTAGTTGATGGTATCCATCGTCCCCATCGCAAGGCCGGCACCGTTGACCATGCAGCCGATTTCGCCATCCAGAGCGACGTAACTGAGATTATACTCGCCCGCTTCGCGCTCATCAGGATCCTCTTCGCTCAGATCGCGCATCGCCTCGATATCCGGATGGCGGAAGAGCGCACTGTCATCGAAGCCCATCTTGCCATCAAGTGCCAGGAAGTCCCCTGCACCGGTTTTGATCAGCGGGTTGATCTCGATCATTTCAGCGTCGTTGTCCATATATACATTATAAAGTGCCTTGGCAAACTTGATGAATTTGCCCTGCTCGGCCTTGTCAGTGATCCCAAGACCGAAGACCAGCTCGCGCCCGTGGAATCCCTGGAAGCCGATCGCAGGATCGACGGCGACTTTGACGATCTTCTCGGGAGTCTCTTCGGCGACCTTTTCGATCTCCATCCCCCCTTCGGTCGAGGCCATGATGACGGGCATCTCTCTGGCTCGGTCAAGGACGACGCCAAGATAGAGCTCATCCTGGATATCGGCTCCCTCTTCGATGTACACTTTCTGTACCAACTTTCCTTCGGGGCCGGTCTGGTGGGTCACCAGTGTCATTCCGAGGATCTCATCGGCCAGTTGTTTGACCTCATCCAGAGACTTGGCAAGTTTCACCCCGCCGCCGAGACCCCGACCGCCGGCATGGATCTGGGCTTTGACCACCCAGATATTGCCTCCGAGTTCTTCAGCATTCTTGACTGCTTCCTCCGGCGTGGTCGCCACGATCCCTCTCGGGGTGGGCACGCCGTACTTCTGGAATATCTGCTTGGCTTGATACTCATGTATATTCACCGTACGCTCCTTTTTGTAAAAGTGGGCTTATTATAGAGTCTTGTTCAGTAAGCTGGGATTAAATCAGGGTGAATTGTTGCCAATTCGCTTGTGGCTGTTAAGATATGACACGCATTGTACTGTTTTTTTCGACACACATTGCAATATTTTTATGATTATGAGGTCTCTTTAAGAAGATATCCATTATAATATCATAACATTATGATACGAGGAGTCATTGATGATTGATTATCAGGAAGTGATCACCATCGATCTCGAGACGGCTGCATTCGATCTTGCGCGTCACAAAGTCGGCGACCATTTCGGACCGGTAGACCTTGGTCTGCACTTGACAAAAAAGCAGGAGAGCTTCAACTTCGGTACCGGTTTGCTGGCCGGATCAATTTTCCCGGGCTCCAACCGGCTTGTTTTTACGGGTATGTCACCTGCATGGGGAGGGTTTTACATCTCCTCCATGGGTGGAGCGGGTCTGGTTTTCAACACCATGGGAATCAATATGGTCTCACTCATCCACAAAGCCCCCTCCCCCTCGGTTCTCTATCTCAACCGGGATGCAGACGGTACCTTCAGTGTCGAACTCCACCCCATCGATCTTGTCCGTGTCTGGAACGAAGGAGAAGGGGGAGTCTACCAACTCATGCAGGAAGTCTACGACCGTTACGGCAGCCGCTATACCCGTACGCCGCGCATCCTCGCTGTCGGTCCAGCCGCTGCGGAAACCGACATTGGTGCGATCGGTTCGGTTCCCATCAAGCGGGGAAAATTGACGCACGTTGATACCTGGGCAGGTCGGGGAGGATTGGGGAGCCAGCTGCTCCAGGCGTACGGCATTGCCGCGATTATCTATGGTGGCGATTTTCCGCGTGAAAGTTATCGCAACCGCAAAGAAGCCAATCAGTGGTTCTATGACCGCTACAATATGAACCTTGCTGCCAAAGACATTGATTCAACCCGAAAATACCATTACAATGAAGCCCTCGATACCGGAGGAACGTTTGGGGTCAACTTCACAACCCTCAAAGGAAGCATGCTCTCTTTCAACTATCAGAGCATGTATTGGAGCGAAGAGGAGCGAGTAAAGATCCACGAAACATTTGTCCTGAATCATTACCTCAAGCAGTTCCACGATGAAACCATCGTCACCAAAAGTTACAAAACCTGTGGTGAACCCTGCACAGCTGTCTGCAAAAAAATGAAAGACCAATACAAAAAGGACTACGAACCTTATCAGGCAATGGGACCTTTGTGCGGAATATTTGACCAGCGTGCCGCCGAGAAACTCAACCGCTACGGTGACCGGAACGGGTTTGATGCTATCGCTATCGGCGGGGTGCTTGCCTGGCTGATGGAGTCTCTCGATGCAGGATGGCTGACCCCCGAAGAGCTTGGGGTGGATACCCGGCCGATCTTTTCACCAAAGGAATTCGACCTGGTAGCCTCATCGATGCACAATGCTGATCTCGGAATTGCCTTGATCGATGCAATCCTCGAACACAAAGGCTCTCTCACGCTCAAGAAAGGGGCACGACACCTTGCCAGGACATGGGCACAAACCCATCGTCCGGAAATCCTCGACAGCTTTGTCTTCACACCTTATGCCGAATCGGGCTGGATGGTTCCCAACCAGTACTGGACACCCGGTGTCCTCTCGCCCATGTCGATCATGGGCAAATACTATATGTACTACGGAAGCGATTTTGTTCCTCCGTATGAGCTGGGCCGCAAAGGGGCTGAGCGCTTCCGGGGGGAACTCATCCTTGACAACATCGGGATTTGCCGATTCCACCGAGGATGGGCCGAAGAGATGATGCCGGATGTCGTCGGTGCTCTGTACGGGCTCAAAGAAGCCTATCTCGAAAGCATCCGTGTTATGTCCAGCCGTATGTACGATCACAATGCCGCCTGTCCGTGGGAATCGGAGCGCAGCCGGGACTATGTCTATACATTCCTCAAGCGCAAACATGAGGTCGAAGGGTGCACCGATCCGGAACTGCTCACATGGATCGAACGCTTCGAGACTGACAGACAAAAGGCTG
>JALVQH010000187.1 GCA_027031505.1 Campylobacteraceae bacterium
CATTTTCTGCTATAGTAATGTATGATAATGATGTACAGGAGGTCTGCATGCATCGAACACAAATCTATTTCGAAGAGCCCTTTTTTGCGGAGATCAAGGCGCATGCCAATTCGCTGGGAGTTTCTCTCTCTGCCTACATTCGCGATGCTCTCAAACGAGACCTGAAGCAAAAATGGAAAAAACCCAAAAAAAGCGATTTTGATCGATTTGCCGGGATGTGGAGTGGGAGAGACATCACTCAGGAAAGTATCCGTAAGGATGCCTGGAAATGATCCTGCTGGACACTAACATCCTCATCGAGATATTAAAAAACAACCGCAAAACGATCGAACAAGTCCAAAGCCTGGATCAAACACTTGCCATATCATCCATCATCGTAATGGAGCAGGGACTTCAGTCCCGTTGTGCAGGACTAAGATCCTGCCTCCTGACTGGATGGATCGCTCTCACGTGACACCAGTGCCTCAAAACGTTGGGTGATCGCCTCAGCCGCCACCAGCCCCTCGAAGAGGATCGCCCCATCGAGGACAAACGTCGGATCGACCCCGACCCCCTGCTCCACCGCTTTGAGGGTATCGTGCTCGTAGCGAAACTGCACCCTGATCGGCAGGTGCTTGATCGCGCAGCTGAGGCGCTTGGAAAACTTGGCCGGGATCACTTTGGTGCCTTTGAGCACTTCGGGTGGCAGGATGCGCTTCATCCGCTCAAACTTGCCGGGGCTTTTCTTGATGTTGTCATTGATCGTCTTGTGGCCGATATCATTAGTTTTGATTATATTGACTTAAATCAAGATGTTTGATGATATGTACATCAAATATTTGACAGTGTACATCTTTTCAGATATAATCGTAAAGAATCTTTATTTCGAGAAGGAGCATAAAGTGACCATTACCCCAACCGATTTCAGAAAAGATCTATTTAACCTTCTGGATAGCCTACTCGAAACGGGAAAAATCCTCGAGATCAACCGAAACGGACACATTTTCAAAGTCATCCCCCCCAAGCGCACCAAAAAACTGGATCGGCTTGTTCCACATAGAGACGCCGTGATAGGTAATAGCGATGATTTGGTCGAAATGGATTGGAGCCGTGAGTGGATACCGTCTATTTAGATACCCATGTGGTCGTCTGGCTCTTCAGCGGTACAATCGACAAACTCTCCGAGACGGCACGTGAGTGCATAGAGGAGCGTGAGCTGCTTGTCTCACCCATGGTTGTTCTGGAATTGGAGTTTTTGTACGAGATAGGACGGATCAGATATCGGCACGATGTTATAGTCGATTCCCTTTCTCAAAGCATTGACCTCAAAGTCTGCACGCTCCCTTTTGCCACAATAGCCAAGGAAGCTACCCGGCACACGTGGACACGCGACCCTTTCGATCGCCTGATCGTCGCCAATGCCGTCTGCAATGACAGCGAACTTTTGAGTCGTGATCGGAACATACTGGAGCATTGCCGCAGGGCGGTTTGGTGATATATGTTTTCGTCACACGCATAAATCTTTCGTATACATTCCCAAGCTGGAGCTTGGGAACGAGAAAA
>JALVQH010000188.1 GCA_027031505.1 Campylobacteraceae bacterium
CGAATCCCCCTTCTGGCACAATTGACGGATCCCAGCGAGGAGCTTCTCGAGTTTGTGCGCCCGGATCGTCACCTCAAACACCGAATAATTCACCCGCACCCCGAACCCCTCAAGCAGCGTCGCCACCCTGGTGCGACGGCGATTGTCGGCGATGTCGTAGGTGATGAGGAGGTGCATGGTTTTATATAGCTGTCAAGTAGTTGTACAATTCAGCCAGCTCTTCCTCCGTTGCTGTGCCGTTGTCTCTTTTCCGCAACAATGGCTCAATAGTTTGATAAGTCGCATCTTCCGCGAGATCAAGATAAGCATTGTATTTATCATCCGCCACAATCTCATCTTCACGCTCAAAGATAAGCAATTTCAAATCCTTGTACTCATAATAAGGCAATGCGACTTTGCTGCGCACAAAAGCCTCGATGGCCTTTTTGAATTCTTTCGATTGCGCTGGGGGAGTAGAAGCCAGTCTCTCCTCTTGCTCTTTTCGTCTCTTTTGGGCTGCTTCTATCGCTTTTTGATAGTCAGACTGATACTGGACAAAAGCATCATACACACTACGATCTCGAAGCGATTTCAGCAGAACAGGTGTAGATTTTGCCAACTTACTAACAAGTGGAAGATACGATTTTTCATTCTTTTTTTCCCTGAAGTCATCCCTGTTGTGTTCTGGATCGAGTACCATATATCTCAGCAAACCATCGATGGCAAGGTGCCCATTTGCCATCGAAAACAATTCGGTCATTTGCGGAGAGGTCAACCAGCCATTATCCATGAAGTTTTCCATCTCTTCTTCAAAGAGTCGCATATATTCTGCTTGTCTATTCCCATCCATAAGGACCTGGATTGTCACCTTGCCAAAACCATAAGTTTTGGCCATCCCGATAGAATGATACATGGCATCGTGTCCATGAAATGTCAACGCAGAAAGAATCGCGCCCAACTCTACCGGAAGGAGATTGTGGTACCGCAACTTACCACGAAAAGTCACTTCTTGAAATGTATCACCATCGTATCGTCCAAGCGGCCTGAATGTCACGGTCGTTTTCTCCTCAGGGTTTTTGGCAGGGGGGGAGGGTTTCCCGGCATGAAGAGGATACCGTTTCCATCCAGCAACCTGTGCATTGTCATCCATCAATGTATTGTAACGACCATCATCTACTATCTGCGAACCATTGTCATGGTTTTGTTTGATATAAACAGGGTAATAGGATGCACGAGGTGTTCCGAGAACTGTTGTGATGCTTTTTTTGCATTTTGCCGGCGATTGGCTTTCTGCCGGAAAATGCGAAAACTGCACCCTCCCTTTCAAGGCGGTTTTTGTTTTTTCATTCACAAACCCGAAGATCGATTGCGCCAGATCGAGTCGTTCATCAAAATGGAGAGGCGAAACCGATCGTATCGCATCATGAATACCGTGTTTATAAGGAAGTTTATACAAATATGAAAGACCAAAATGAGCCAATTGATTGCCATTTTTTTGGAAAAAGACCGGTACTTTCTCCCCTTGAGCCAGTTTGCGTTTCCAGAAAGCCCAGTCTGCAGACT
>JALVQH010000189.1 GCA_027031505.1 Campylobacteraceae bacterium
TTCACGACCCATGCGGCTATCATCGGGATGACCGGAAGCGGAAAAACCGGTCTGGGAATTGACATCATCGAAGAGGCAGCATTGGACAACATTCCCGCCATTGTCATCGATCCCAAGGGGGACATGGGGGATCTGTGTCTCGTGGATCCGGATTTTTCGGCAGAACATTTCTTGCCCTGGGTTGCCGATGAAGCCAAAGCCAAAGGGGAGGATCCCGCTGAATATGCAGCCAAAACCGCTGCCACATGGAAAGAGGGGATTGAGAGCTGGGATCAGGATACTGAACGGGTCGCGCGGTTTGCGGCCGTGCCCAAAACCATTTACACTCCCGGCAGTACTGCCGGCGTACCGATCAACCTCATGGGATCACTGGCAGTACCGCCGGAACAGATCATGGGTGATGCCGACAACTTCACTTCGTACCTCAAAAGTACCGTTACCGGCCTCCTCTCGCTGCTGGGGATTGTTGCCGATCCGCTCGACTCGAAAGAGTACATTCTTCTTGCACAAATTATTGCCAAAAAATGGCAAGCCGGCCAATCCCTCGGGTTGGCCGATCTGGTGGGTGCGATCATCAACCCTCCGTTTGAAACCATCGGCGTACTCCCTGTCGAAAGCTTCTATCCCCAAAACGAACGGTTCAAATTTGCCACCCGTTTCAACGCCGTAATCGCCTCCCCTGATTTTGCCAACTGGCTCAGTGGAGAGAGCCTCGATATTGATGCACTCCTTTTTGACAGTAACGGACGAGCCAGGATCTCGATCTTCTCCATTGCCCACCTGAATGACGATGAGCGGATGTTTTTCGTCACACTGCTGCTGAACAAATACATTGCCTGGATGCGGCTCCAGAGCGGATCCAACCGTCTGCGTACATTGCTGTACATGGATGAGATCTACGGCTTTTTCCCTCCGGTCAAAAATCCCCCCTCCAAAGAACCCATGATCACCCTCCTGAAACAGGCTCGCGCTTACGGCATCGGCATCGTGCTGAGCACCCAGAATCCGGTCGATCTGGACTACAAAGGGCTTGCCAATATCGGGACATGGTGCATCGGGCGTCTGCAGACGACGCAGGACATCGACCGGGTCATTGACGGACTCGGGGGTACAATCGGCGCATCATTTGACAAAAAAGAGATCGAAGCCCTCCTTGCCAACTTGCGCAAGCGCACCTTTTTTCTCAAAAGTGCCCACCTCGAAGATATCCGGCTCTTCGGGACACGCTGGGTCATGAGCTATCTCAAAGGGCCCCTGAAAAAAGAGGAGATCCACACGTTGATGGCAGAACACAAAGCGCTCCTTGCCCCTGTCGTATCTGAGCCGACAGCGCCTCAAGTTTCCAAAGACAAAACATTTGAACCGCTTCTGACACTCGACGAGAGTATTCCGCAATTCTTTGAGCCTGATCCGAGTGAAGTCCGCCGCTATATCCCCACCCTGGCCGCCCACGTATACATTGGATTCCACAACACCTCCCGTGCACTCGATGAGGTACGGGAAACCATCTGCCAATTGGATTTGGAGGCAGACGAATATCTTGACTGGGAAACTCTTGTATGCGGCAGCGATCCGTTTGATACTCTTCCTGTCAGACCCCCTTCGCAGGCACGTTTCGGTCGGTTACCCGATATCGTCCGGGACGACACGGGGCTCCGAAAAGCTGCCCGGGCTTTGCGTGATCACCTTTATGTCCATGAGCGTCTTACCCTTTACCGGTGCCGTTCTCCCCGGCTCGAGTCCCGACCGGATGAGACTCGGGATCAGTTCATTGTTCGCCTGCAGGATCAGCTTGATGAAACCCGCGAAGCGGCTCTCGATACACTCAAAGAGCGCTACGCCAAAAAAGAAGCACGCTTGCAGGAGCAGCTCAAACGGGCACAGGAACGGGTCGCCAAAGAGCAAGCCGACAGCAACAGTTCACTGGTAGAAGTAGGTATTTCCGTGCTCGGGGCTCTGTTTGGGCGCAAAAGCGTTGCCAGCATCGGTCGTGCCATCAACAAAGGCTCCCGTGCTTACAAAGAGCGGGGGCAGTTGAGTCGCGCGCAGGAACGGGTCGTCGAGGTTCAGGAGAAGATTGCCGACCTTGAAAGTGAACTGGAAGAGAAGATCGAAGCACTTTCTGACCGATATGCCCTGGAAAACCATCCTGTCGAGACTTTTACCCTCAAGCCCAAAAAGAGTGACATCTCCATCGAATCGATCGCCATTGTCTGGCGAGCACGCTAACCATTATAAGGAGTGAGGATATGAAACTGTTTGGAACCGACGGGGTACGGGGGAAAGCCGGTGTCAAGGTCAGTGCACCGGCAGCCATGAAACTCGCGATGGCTACGGGGATTTACTTTCACCCCAAAGCCCACACCAACAAAATCCTCGTCGGGAAAGATACCCGACGCAGCGGCTACATGATCGAAAACGCTATTGTTTCCGGTCTGACGGCCGTAGGGTATGATGTGATTCAGATCGGCCCCATGCCTACACCGGCGATTGCGTTTTTGACTGAGAGCATGCGGTGCGATGCCGGAATCATGATTTCTGCCAGCCACAATCCCTACCATGACAACGGGGTCAAATTTTTTAATGCCGCAGGCAACAAACTCAGCGGCGATGTGGAGCAGAAGATTGAGGCAATTTACAATGATGCAGCCCGCATTGAAGCTTCACAGGCGACAGAGAAAAAAATCGGCAAATCCAAACGGATCGATGATGTCATCGGGCGATACATCGTCCATATCAAAAACTCCTTTCCTCGTGAGCTGAGCCTCTCCGGACTGCAGGTTGTGGTCGATACCGCCAACGGAGCCGGGTACAAAGTCGCCCCCACCGTTCTCGAAGAGCTCGGGGCCGATGTGGTGGTCATGGGCAACAAGCCCGACGGCTTCAATATCAACGAAAGGTGCGGTGCTATGTACCCCGATGCATTGGCTGAACAGGTTCGCAAATCCCGAGCCGATGTCGGGATTGCCCTGGATGGAGATGCCGACCGGCTGGTGATGGTGGATGAGCAGGGCGGCGTGATAGACGGCGACAAACTAATGGGAGTGCTGGCGGTGTATCTGCATGAGCAGGGTAAGCTCCGGGGTGACGGAATGGTGGCAACAGTCATGAGCAATCAGGCGCTGGAAGACTATCTTGCCGCACATGGCCTGACCCTTTACCGCAGTGCCGTTGGTGACAAAAATGTGGTCATGATGATGCAGGAGAAGGGGATCAATTTTGGCGGAGAACAGAGCGGACATATTATTTTCAGTGACTATGCCAAGACCGGAGACGGAATCTTGAGCGCCTTGCAGGCGCTGGCACATCTTGTACACAGCGGTCGGAGAGCCAGTGAAGTGTTCGACCCGTTTGAGACGTATCCGCAACTGCTGACCAACCTCAAAATCGAAGAGAAAATTCCCCTCGAAAATATCCAGGGACTTTCCGATCTCCAACGGGAGATCATCGAGGCGGGTATGCGCTGTCTCTTCCGCTATTCGGGAACCGAAAACAAGATCCGCCTGCTGCTCGAAGGGCGTGATGCCCGTGCACTTGAGGCGATGATGGAGCGGGTAGTATCTTTTTTCACTGAGGCGTTTGCATAGTGCGACGTACTATTATTTTTTTCATGGCTCTGGCGGGAACCTTTCTCCTTGATCAGGGGATCAAGGAGCTGTTTGTGCAGGGGTTTGACTGGCAGAGTACCTGTCTCTCACTGGAACTGCACTACAATCGCGGCGTTGCATTCAGTTTCCTCTCTGGACTGGGTTCGTATCTCAAATGGCTCCAGATGGTCTTCATCGCTGTTTTGGGGGGTTATCTCTTTTTCGGAAGGCTGGTGTGGCGCTTCCCTCTGATGCTCGGGATGCTGCTTGGTGCGGCACTGAGCAACCTCTACGACCGCTTTATCCACATCGGTGTGGTCGATTATGTGGCATGGCACTGCGGATTCAAGTACGCAGTTTTCAACTACGCTGATGTTGTAATCGATGTTGCCATCGGATGGATTTTGTTGCGCAGTTATCTCGATCATCGCCAAAAGTCAAAGGAATGAAAACAGCAAGATTGCTATGGATTATGGCGGCCTCCTTTGCGTGGGGAGACATTCTCCCGTTTGAGATGCGTCCGGAAATCAATACAACGCTTCCAGGAATAACTATTCTTGATCAGAAGCAGCTGATATTTGACCGCATAAACAACGTCCCTTTTTCCGAAATCTCCGATTTGGTCTACCGCCCAGAGAGCCGCACCTTGTTTCTGCTGAGCGACAAAGGGCGTCTGTTTACTTTTCATGCGATATTTACCGACCATTCCATGATGCTTGCCCCTGCAGCCGGTTTTAACCTTGTCCGTACAAACGGCAAGCGCCTGCGCAAAAACCGGCGTGACAGTGAAGGGTTGACAACCGACAACACCGGCAAGCTTTTTGTCAGTTTTGAAGGGAAGCCCCGCGTAGCAGAATTGAGCACAAACGGTCGTATTCTCCACGCACTGAAACTGCCAAAAGCCCTGAGAACCCTCAAGCGTTACCGCAGCAAAAACACAGGACTCGAAGCGCTGACCTGGCACTCACGGTACGGCCTGATTGTTGCCAAAGAGCGCCCGAGAAGCGGTTCGGCTGTCAACCAGGCGTTTTACAGCCTTTCGGGCAAAGTGTGGCGTTTCAAGGCCGAAAATACTCCCGCCAATTCGGTCACGGCGATTGCCACGATGGATGACGGCAACATCCTGGTGCTCGAACGGGCGTTTGTCAAACGCAAACTTCTCGGGATAGTTACCCTCAAAAAAGTCTACCTCAATACGTCAAAGCACGGATGGTGTCACACCGAGATACTCGGGCAGCTTCGCACCGATCGGGGATGGTTTATTGATAATTTCGAAGGACTGGCTCGTATCACCCCTCACCGCTACGTGATGGTCAGCGATGACAACAGCAACTTCTTCCAGAAAACCCTGGTCATCTATTTCGAGGTCAAATAGGTCTCATGAGATTCAGAAG
>JALVQH010000190.1 GCA_027031505.1 Campylobacteraceae bacterium
GACTGACAGCGGCGGCTTCCAGGCCTTCAGTCTCTCGGATAATGTCAAATATGCCGAAGACGGGATCACCTTCCGCTCGCATCTGGATGGCAGTACCCACCACTTCACCCCGCACAAAGTCCTCGATATCCAGTACAACCTCGGCTCGGACATCATGATGATCCTCGACGATCTCATCGCGCTGCCCGCCAAACCGGAGCGGATCCGGGAGAGCATTGAGCGCACCACCCGCTGGGCGGAGCGCTCCATTGCCTACCACCGGCAGCAACAGTCCGAAGGGATCGGGCTGAACCAAAACATCTTCGCCATCATCCAGGGGGGTACCGACCGGGGATTTCGCAAGCAGTCCGCCGAAGAACTCACGGCACTCGATTTCGACGGTTTTGCGATCGGCGGACTCAGCGTCGGTGAACCCAACCAGGCGATGTACGACACCGTCGAATGGACGACCCCGTTCATGCCTGAGGACAAACCCCGCTACCTTATGGGGGTCGGCACCCCGGAAGACCTCGTCGAAAACGTCGCCCGCGGCGTCGACATGTTCGACTGCGTGATGCCCACCCGCAACGCCCGCAACGGCACCCTCTTCACCACCTTCGGCAAGATCAACATCAAAAAGTCCACTTTCACCACCGACGACACCCCCATCGACTCCATCTGTGGATGCTACACCTGCCGGCACTATTCCCGCAGCTACCTGCGGCACCTCTACCGGGCACGGGAGCTTACCTACTTCCGGCTGGCTACGATCCACAATCTGTATTATTATCAGGAGCTTATGAAGGGGATGAGAGCGGCGATCATGGCGGGGAGATTTGCCGAGTTTCGGAGGGAATTCTATGAAAAGCGGAGGTAGGGTGCGCCATGGCGCACCGTGTATTGGTGTATGAGTGTATTGGTTTTGGGCAGGAATTAAATAGAACTTACTGCAAAATCAGACACAGAGGTTTCACGTGATGGCGACAAAGGAGCACTTAACCCATGAAATGGACGCTTGCGTTTGCGACTGCCGGAGCTATCGCGTGAAACCGGCAATTTTTCGGTTGGTTCAACAGCTTAGTTTACAATATTTTTCAGTACTTTTGTCAGAAAATATTTAAGTTTGATAACGCATCCATCGATCGGGTTTTTTTGATGATCCAGCGGACTTTGTAATAAATATTGTCATACGGGACGGGACCAAAGAAACGGCTGTCGGTGGAGTTGTCCCGCAGGTCGCCCATCATGAAGTAATGGTGGGGCGGGATCGTCGTCCGGGGATACGTCAGGAGCATTGCCGGACCTACCACCCGCCGGTCGTGGCTCACCCCGTAGAAGTGGACATACGGATCAACCAGCCACACACCGTCATCTTTGCGGACATATTTCAACCCGTTTTTTCGGGCAAAGATTTCCGTACGGGTACTGTTGCTCTCAAGCTGAAGATAAAGGTGTTTGCCGGTTTGAAACAGGGTATCCCCAGGCAGGGCAACGCAGCGTTTGAGATAGAGCCGCCGATCAAGCGGATGGCGGAAAGCAAGCAGATCCCCCCGGCCGATTCCCGCTTCATGGTCATAAAGATGCCGATCGACGTAAAAGCCCCACGAGGGGAAATGGATCCCGGCCGAGTAATTGTCCACGATGACATAATCCCCCTCGACCAGACCGTAATCCATGCTGATTTCACTCACGCAGTAGATACGGAAAAAAGAGAAGAATATCCCCATCCCAAGCACCAGCAGAAATATGCGCTGAAGACGACGGGACATATGCATGCTCCTATGTTCCGCTTCCCGCAGGAACCTTCGCGCTCGGGGTCGCTTCGGATGCCGGAATCAGGTGGGCATCCTGATCGTCGAAGAAAATATCCGCCCCAAACGCCCGGATCACTTCATACTTTTCCACACCTCCCTGGAAAAACGCCTCATCGACACGCACCCCCCACGCTTCAAGCGTGCCGAGCACCCGCTCATGGGTGGAGTAGTTGCGTGCCGTCACCAACGCCGTGCGGATGGGGGATTGCTCCAGCGGAAAGCGTTCCTGAATTTCGGAGAGGGTTTTTAAGAATTTGAAAAAGGGGCCTTTGGAGAGAGGCTGGTCGGCGTTTTTGCGCTCATGGGCGATAAAAGCCTCGAGTCCCTGCTCCTGATAAATCCGCTCGCTCTCATCCCCGAACAGCACCGCATCTCCGTCAAAAGCGATCTTGACGATCCGGCTTTCCGCATCATCGACAGGTGTATGGGGGAGGATGACCGCCGCCGCATACCCCTCAGCGATCGCCTCCTCGACATCGGGGGCACAGGCTGAAAGAAACAGATCAACCCTGAAGGCTCCGAGATACCGTGCCACCGGTGTGCCGGCTGTCCAGGCACTCCGTTCGATCGGCAGGTTATAGTGTTCGATCGTCCGCCCGATCCGCAGCCCGGTGGCGGCATTGTTGCGGGAGAGGATGATCACTTCGATCAAGCGGTCGTCAAACTGACTGTTGACTTGCAGAAGGTTGCGGATGAAACGAAACCCCGATCCCCGCTCCAGCGGCGCATCCAGATGGGCTATCTGATGGCGATAATACGCTTCGAGCCCCTGCTCCTCAAAGAGTCGATTCTCCTCTTCGAGATCAAACAGTGCCCGAGAAGAGATAGCGATAACCAGTTTGTCGTCAAGATCGTATGCCATTGGGGCTCCTGAGTTTTTTCGAAGTATAACACATCCGGACTATGGTATAATCGTGCAAATCTGAAAGGATAAATGTGGAGATCACGACTCTGATACCAGCTACGCTTATCCTTTTGGGTGCCAGTATTATCCAGGCTATTGCCGGGTTTGCCTTTAATCTTATCGCTGTACCGCTGCTTATGTGGAGTGGCCTCAGTCTTCCCGAATCAATCGCCGTCACGGCCATTCCCATCTTTGTCCAACTCAGCGTAAGCAGCTACAAACTCAGGGATTCTGTCATCTGGAGTGATTTGTGGCAGCCGATTCTGATCCGCTTTCTCACACTCCCCGTTGGTGTTCTGTTCCTCTACACACTAAGCCACCTTGACGCTGCAACCGTCAAGCAGGTGGTGGGGGCGATACTCCTTATGATCGTCCTCATCCAAACTCGAGTGCATTTTGAACCACGCGAATCTCTGCCACGCATGTGGGATCTTGTTGCATTTTCTCTCAGCGGGATTCTTTTTGGAATGGTTGGGATGGGGGGACCTCCGGTGGTGGTATGGCTCATGGCACACCGGTGGAGTGCCCGGCGCAGCCGCGCATTTGTGACTCTGTTGTTCTGGGTCGCCGCTCCGGCTCAGATCGCTCTGCTGTGGTGGAAGCTCGGCGATCAGGTAGTCGAAGCGTTTGGATGGGGACTGACCGCAACGCCGCTGGTGATTATCGCCACGCTTATCGGTGTACGGATCGGGGATCGGTTTGATCGGGAAAAGCTCCGCCGGGTGATCCTCGGGCTCCTCTTGCTTACCGCCGTCGTTTCGATCCTCTCACCGTACTGGTCGTGAAACGGTAGATGTTTATCCCACATTTGGAGGCAGGACTTCAGTCCTGCATGACACGGGACTGAAGTGCCTGTTCCTGATTGGACGCATACCCATCGAGCGGATAATACCGTTACGCCTTTTTCAAAAATTCGGTCTTGAGGAAGATTTTTGTCCCGTTGACCCGCCCTTCGATGTGGGCAGGATCACTCGGAACGAGATGGATGTTTTTGACCGTGGTGCCCTGCTTGGCGGTAAAGCCCGCCCCTTTGACGGGGAGGTCTTTGATGATCGTCACACTGTCCCCTTCGGCAAGCACATTTCCGTTGGCATCACGGACAACCGGCGCTTCATCCTCTTCACCGATCAAACCTGCCTCCGCCCACTCCAGCACTTCCGGCTCGAGGTAAAGCATATCGAGCATATCCTGCTTACCCAGTTTGCTCAGCAGGCGATACGCCGTCACCTGCACCGCCGGCTCGGTGCTCCACATGCTCTCATTCAGACAGTGCCAGTGGGGTTCATCATCACCCGGATTCTCGATCGTCGCTGCACAGATCGAACAGATGAGAATCTCCTCATATTCTGGAGTTACGGAATACGCCTGCAGCCCCTCTTCACCTCCGCATAATTCACATTTTCCACCACTGCGCTCTTTGAGTGTATCGATACTCACTTGTTGATCCTTTGTTGCAATTTGTGCGTTTTGTGCGTTGTGCGTATTTTACCCTTTCTGGCTGAAAAAATCGTCGGAAGTGACCGAATCATGGTAAAAGACATCTCCCTTAAGCACCGCTGCCCGAAAAACGAAAAAAAATGAAGCTTATAAGTGTTTAATACTTCTTCATCTAACCCAAATAGGGGTAAAATACGCTTACCCTAAATTCAACGGGAGCATTATTGTGAAATCTATCGACCTCAACCATCTGTTTTCCCCCAAAGCCATCTCTTTTGATACGGATGACGTCTTTGATGTCGCCGTGATCGGCGGCGGAGTAGTCGGGACGGGCATTTTCCGCGAATTTGCCCTCCACGGAGCCAAAACACTTCTCATCGAGCGAAGCAACGACATCCTCGAAGGCGCCAGCAAAGGCAACAGCGCCATCCTTCACACCGGATTTGACGCCCCGCCGGAGAGTCTCGAACTCGCGTGCGTCAAACGGGGCTACGAAGAGTACATACGCCTCAAAGACGAACTCAATCTGAATTTTCGCAACACCTCGGCCGTCGTGGTCGCCTGGAATGAGGAGCAGGCAGAAAAACTCGAAGCGATCCAGGCCAAAGGATTTGGCAACGGCGTCAAAGAGCTCGACCTCCTTGATGCCGACCAGCTCCACCGCCGGGAACCCAACCTCTCTCCCGAAGCTCTCGGCGCTCTCCTCGTGCATGGTGAATCGCTCATCGATCCGTGGCGGGCACCGCTGGCGTACCTCAAACAGGGGATTGCCGCCGGAGGCAAGACTGCCATGTCCCACGAAGTAACCGGCGGACATCACACCGGAGAGTACTGGGAA
>JALVQH010000191.1 GCA_027031505.1 Campylobacteraceae bacterium
CTCTCCGACGATGCTGGCTCACGGCTCCAAAGGGATGATCGGCAAGGGCAGGCGCAACCAGGCCGTCATCGACGCGTGCAAAGAATACGACGGGATCTATTTTGGCGCCACAGGCGGAGCCGGGGCGCTGCTCGGCAAACGGATCAAATCGGCCGAAGTCGTCGCCTATCCCGAGCTCGGCCCCGAAGCCGTCCGCCGTCTCGAAGTCGAAGACTTCCCCGTCACCGTCATCAATGATACCTACGGAAACGATCTCTATCAGATGGGACGGGAGCAGTACGAAGTCAAGTAATCTTTGACCGGTTCGGCTGATTATCACCGCACCAACAAATAGTCTGAATGTTTGATGGTGCAATTTTGTTCATAATCAAGGCAGATTATTGCAGGACTCAGCCATTGAGAATTCGAAAAAATCCAACGTAGAGTATGAGCGAAAGTACTGCACCCCTGAGGGGAGAGCGACGCGAGACGACCTGCACGCAAAAAATCTGAAAGGACTGACCGTAGTCAATTCAAAAAAATTTTGCCGGTTTAATCGGACGGCGCCCTCTTTTTCATGGAGAGTCTGATTTGATGGGTGTACATGTCTGAGCGCAGTACGACGTCAGAGAATTCGATCGGAGTGTCGTGGGCATCGTAGGAAAGTTTGTGGAGGGAGAGGAGAGGGAAGCCTTTTTCGATCTTCAGCAGAGTCGCCTCCCGCTCATCTGCCCCTTTGGCCTCGATGGTTTCCACCGCATGGTGGAGCTGTATGCCGTATTCTTTGCTCAAAAGGGAATAAAGCGACTGGTTTGTAAATTTTTCTTCGAGGTCTGGAACCAGGCTTTCGACAATATAATTGGTCATAATAGCAAAAGGAACCTCTTCGAGTATGCGGACGCGCTCGATACGCAGCACCTTTTTGCTTCGGAGCATTTCGAGGGCGGGATGGTCTTTTGTCAACAGGGTAAAGGTGAGATTCTGCGTCTCAAGCTTCCGCTTCTGTTGAGCCAGGCGCTGGGTGAGTGAACCGATATAATTGGCATCGAAAACGACTTTGTGTTCTTTGACAAATGTCCCCTTTCCCTGTTTTTTGATGACAATATCTTCACGCGCAAGCTCCTCGATGGCTTTGCGGACAGTGATTCGGCTGACGTTGTAGGTGCGGATGAGGGCACTCTCCGGCGGCAGAAGATCGCCGGGTGCATAGCGCTGCTTGATATCGTGGAGAAGTTTGTTTTTGAGCTGGACGTAGAGGGGGACACCGCTGTTCTCAAACACGTCAAACTCCTCCTTACTTGTGCTTGAGACATGATACTTGATTAAAGTTTAAATGTCAACCATCTCCTTCGCCTCCTGTTGCGGTATCGGTCGGCAGGAGCACATCATCCATACCGCGCTTCATCTCCTGCCAGAAGTGCAGAGCAGCCTTTTGTCTGTCAGTCTCGAAGCGTTCGATCCATGTGAGCAGTTCCGGATCGGTGCACCCTTCGACCTCATGTTTGCGCTTGAGGAATGTATAGACATAGTCCCGGCTGCGCTCCGATTCCCA
>JALVQH010000192.1 GCA_027031505.1 Campylobacteraceae bacterium
TATTGTTACGCTCTATGAAGCACAATACGGTTTGAAAAACAGCAAAAATGCTCAACAACAAAAAGAGATTGCCGACAATATTGCGTTGATTCGAAAATATTTCTAGTTCCATATCTCCCGAGGCTGTAAAAGAACAGGCATTTTATAGGAGCAGGGGCTTTAGCCCCGTTAAAATAGTGCCATTTTATGGAGGCTTGTTATACGGGACTGAAGTCCCTACTCCTATATTCCTGAGTTCTTTCACAGTCTCTCCCGATATGGAACCCATACCAAACGCCCCGACAATTCAATGCCTCTACTATGCTATAAAACCCAACAGGAAGAACACGATACTAGGTACATGAACTATCCTCTGCATTGGTTGCAGATGCTCATGAGAGAAAATGGTGCGAAGATCGCAATAGAGCACCTGAAGTTTCACCAAAAATGGGTGCAGGCTCCATATCAGGAGATATGGAGCCAGTAAAGGTGGAGAGTATGAAGAGTTGGCTAAACAATATCTATTGATTTTATATTTAATTTGGGATATAATGACTCAATATCCCACATTTGGAGAAAACGATGAAAACACAGACAACCATTCGGGTAGACGAGTCAAACTATCGTTTGGCCAAAGATATTTTGTCCAAAATAGGATTGAGCTATTCGCAAGCTATCAGTGTCTTTAACAATATGATTGTTCTCAACAACGGTTTGCCTTTTGATGTGAAAATCCCCAACAATGAAACGCAGAAAGCCTTAAGTGAGTTGCAGAATGGAGAGGGAAAACATTTTAAAAACGTGGATGAGTTATTTGCTGATTTGGATGATTAAATGTATGAAATATTCAGAACGGGTAGTTTCAAAAAGGATTACAAAAGACTTTCTGTTCAAGATAAGGCATTGGTAAAAGATGTCATTACTACTTTGGCAAATGGAGAAGCATTAGCCCGGGAGCATCAAGACCACAAACTTATCGGCAATTACCTTGGATGTCGAGAGTGCCATGTTCGTCCTGATTTATTGTTGATCTATAGGGTTGATGATACTGTTTTGGAGTTGGCATTAGTAAGAGTCGGTAGCCACTCTAAATTATTCGGGAAGTAGCAAAAGCAGGGGTCGGGACTTCAGTCCCGTATAACGAACCTCCATAAAATGGTGCCATTTCTTTCTGGTTCCATATCTCCCGATATGGAACCCATACCAAACACCCCGACAAGTTAATGGCTCCACTGTGCCATAAAACCCAACAGGAAGTACACGATACAAGGTACATGAATCATCCTCCATTGGTTGCAAATATTCATGAGAGAAGATAGTGCAAAAATTGAAATAGAGCACCTGAAACTTTATCAAAAATGCCCATAGGTTCCATATCAGGAGAGATATGGAACCAGTAAAGTTAATATATTTACGCATCATTGTGGTATAATTCTGGTATGAAATTTGAATATGATGAGAAGAAAAGCATCTCCAATCATATCAAGCATGACATCAATTTTGATGATGCTCAAGAACTATGGGAAGATCCATTTGCTTTTGAAATCCCGT
>JALVQH010000193.1 GCA_027031505.1 Campylobacteraceae bacterium
GGAATCGACCACCGATACTGTTTATGGTGGCCATGCCCTCATCGCCGAGTACGGCAGCACCGTGGCACAGAACAAACGGTTCAGCCAAACAAGCCACCTCATCACCGCCGATGTCGATCTGCAGAAGCTCCGCTGGCTGCGCCTCAATGAAGGCTCCTACGGTGATGGCCGACGCAAGAAAACCCGCAACATTACCATCGATCCCCTTCCGACAATCGACACCATCCAACGCACCATCGACCCCCACCCCTTCGTCCCCTCCGCCCACGCCGACCAGGCCGAACGGGCAGCCGAGATCGTCCAGATCCAGGCACACGGACTCATCACACGAATGCAGCATGCCCGCATCGCCAAAGCCGTCATCGGCATCAGCGGCGGGCTTGATTCGACGCTGGCATTGCTGAGTACCCATCGGGCGTTTACCCTCATGGGACGTGATCCCTCACAAATTATCGCAGTGACGATGCCCGGATTTGGCACCACCGACCGTACCCGATCCAATGCCGTGGATTTATGCGAAGCACTCGGGGTCACACTGCGCGAGATTGATATTACAAACATGGCATTGGAAGAGTTTGAGGCGATCGACCACGATCCCGATGAACACTCTGTTGTGTATGAAAACGTCCAGGCACGCCTGCGCACTGCGCTGCTGATGAACATCGCCAACAAAGAGGGGGGACTCGTGATCGGCACCGGGGATCTGAGCGAAATTGCTCTCGGTTGGAGCACCTACAACGGCGACCACATGAGCATGTACGCTCTCAACGCCGGCATCCCCAAAACCCTCATCCGCTACGTCATCGAGTCGTTCCGGGACGACGAACGGATCGCGCCTATCCTTGCCGACATCCTCGACACCCCCATCACCCCCGAGCTCCTCCCCCACGAAGCCGGAGAGATCACCCAGGAGACCGAAGCGATCGTCGGACCCTATGAGCTGCACGATTTCTTCCTCTACCACTTCATCAAATACGGCGCCAAGCCTACTAAAATCCGCTATTTGGCTCTCATGGCCTTTGGTGAAAAATATAACCATGAGACAATCACCAAATGGCTCACCCTCTTCCTCCGCCGCTTCTTCACCCAGCAGTTCAAACGCTCCGCGATCCCTGATGGGCCAAAAGTGGGGACGATTTCCCTCAGCCCCCGCGCCGACTGGCGAATGGCGAGTGATGCGGATGTGGAGAGGTGGATTGGGGAGTTAAAAGAAGAGTAAATATGGGGTTAAATTTTAACCCTTACAAATTTTTTGTACGTATTGGATTTTTCCGAACTAAAGTCACCATAATCCTTCTTGTCGTATAATTGTACAAATAGACAAAAGGCTCCAAAATGAACATCACAGCCACAGAACTCAAACAAAAAGCCCATTTGCTCAATACCGCTAAACAAGAAGATATTGTCGTAACCAAGCGCTCTAAACCCTTTGCAGTCATTGTGGACTACGAAAAGTATCAAAAGCTTCAGCAAGAACTCAACGATAAAAAAAAAAAAAAAAAACTCGATGCAATAGACGCTTT
>JALVQH010000194.1:0-918 GCA_027031505.1 Campylobacteraceae bacterium
CACCTCAAAGGTATAGGTATCGTCAACGAGAAAGTCCCCCTTTTTCGGAATGCTTACGGCATGTTCAAACAGCATCGACCGCATGAATACCTCTCGGATCGTCCCAATATCCGGTGTGTCACAATAGGCATAGTGCAGATTGGTATTGTTAAAATAGATTTTTTCAGGCTTTGAGAAGATATTGTCCCCTTTGGTCACCGGCCGCATGAGGGTTATGATCTTGGCTTTGTGGAGATAGTCGAGATACCGATACAGGGTCCGATAGTCACTCTTCATCTCCATTTTGCCAAGAAGCTCCGTGATATTCGGAGTATAGGGAACACTCTGGCACAGAATCATCAGCAATTTTTTGAGATTTCGGATGTTGTGGTATTCTATCTTGAAAATAGACGGGATATCTACCTCAAGGACAGTGTTGATCGTCTCGTTGAGTTTGATTTGGTAGTTTGAAAACTTATCAAAATAAAAGGGGTAATAGCCGTGTTCAAGGTATTCTCTAAACTCCGCTAATGAAAATTTTTCCAAAAGCTCATAGGCGATATCTATATGGTTGGATAAAATCTCCTCAAGAGAATATGCAGGAAAGGTTGAGCCGTTTTTCAATTCCAAAAACTCTCGAAAACTCAACCCTTCAACTTCATACACAACAGCCCGTCGGCTCAAGTCTGCTTTGGAATGGTCTATCTGAAGAGCAGAGCTTCCACTGAAGATAACGCGCAACTCCAAAAAATCATAGATTTTTTTCAACTCACTTTCAAAACCGATGTATTTGTGTATCTCATCGATGACAAACAACTCTCCCCCCTCATCCTGGAACGTTTTTGCCAAATCAAAAAGTGAAACAATTTTGATGGAGTCTGCACTGACATAGAGTTTTTTGGTATGGGCAAGAGGACTTTGCTTGAGATACTGGATGAG
>JALVQH010000194.1:928-1518 GCA_027031505.1 Campylobacteraceae bacterium
TTTGTAGTGACTCTTCTGTTTTTTGAAAATAAGCTGTTGCAATTTTCGTATCTCTTGAAGCATATATGCCCTTTTTTGATGTCTGTATCAAAAAAAGTATATCGAAATTTGACATGCAAGTCAATATTTTTATCTATATTTGTCTGCAATCTGCTATCCTAACCAATACTTCGATATAATCCCGTTTAACTTACCAATTTTCTACACAAGCGAGACCACCATGAGTTATACCCCATCAGCCATTGAAACCAAATGGCAAACCGTCTGGGACGATGAAAAAGCCTTTGAACCCTCAGATGACCATACGCTGCCCAAAAAATACATTTTGAGTATGTTTCCGTATCCGAGCGGTCGGATCCACATGGGGCATGTGCGCAATTATGCCATCGGTGATGCGCTGGCGCGTTATTACCGCAAGCAGGGGTACAATGTCCTCCACCCCATCGGCTGGGACAGTTTCGGGATGCCGGCGGAAAATGCCGCGATCAAGCACAAGCTCCATCCGCGCAAATGGACCTACGAAAACATCGACTACATGCGCAAGGAGCTCTCGGCGCTGGGACTCTCGTTTTCGCGCACCCGTGAGTTTG
>JALVQH010000195.1 GCA_027031505.1 Campylobacteraceae bacterium
CATCGAAGCGGTACACAAGTGGCTGCACCCTGAACCGGTGCAATCGGTATGGGTGATCGCGCTTGGAGTGCTGAGCATCGTCCTCAACACCGTCAGTGTCCTGCTGGTCAAGGATGATACCCACGGGAACATGAATATCCGGGCGGCGTACCTTCATTTGCTGACCGATGTGATGACCAGTGTGGCGGTTGTCATAGGGGGAGTGGTGATGTACTACCAAGGGATTGTGTGGATCGATCCGCTTATTTCGGTATTGATCGCCCTCTATCTGATCCGATCGTCGTGGGGGATAGTGCGCGAGAGTGCGGCGATCCTGATGCAGTTTGCTCCGGAAGGTTTCGACACCAAGGCGCTCATCGAAACCATCACCTCAGAGCCCGAGATCGTCAATGTTCACCACTTCCATCTCTGGAGGCTCGATGACCACCGTATCCACCTCGAAGCGCATCTGGACTTCGCCGAGGATGTGCCCCTCTCAGACTCCAACCGTCTCATCGACCGCCTCGAACACCGTCTGCATGATGACTTCGGGATCGAACATGCGACGTTTCAATGTGAATATGGGCGGGAGGACGATAAGCGTATGATTCGATAACCGGCGGTTATTTCATTCAGGAGCAGGGACTTCAGTCCCGTTGTGCAGGGGGCAAAACTCCTTCTTGTTCCATATCTCCCGATATGGAACCCAATATTAGATCAATATTATAAAAGGATTTTGACAATTTGGGTGTACACATGCAGGTGTGGTTCCATATCGGGAGAGACTGCGAAAGAGCTCGAGAATATTGGAGCAGGGACTTCAGTCCCGTATAACGAACCTCCATAAAATGGCGCCATTTTAACGGGGCTAAAGCCCCTGCTCCTATAAGGTGTGAGTTCTTTCACAGTCTCGGGAGATATGGAACCAGTGGAGGATGAAAAATTACCAGAACTTTAGAAGTGCCTCCTGTATCATGTATGCCTCCTCTACCGAAACCTCCTTAAATCGTACCGTAGTTCCCGGCCGTGCCTGCGCCAGTTTCCAGACATCGGGTGGGATGACGGCTCCGAGTTTGGGGTAGCCGCCGATGGTCTGGCGTTCGCCCAGCAGGACGATGGGCTGACCGTCGCGGGGGAGCTGGATGGCACCGTAGGCGATGGGCTCGGAGAGGATTTCGTGGGTATGCGCCAGCGGTGTTCCTTCGAGGCGGCAGCCCATCCGGTCGGTGGCGTTGGTGACTTTCCATGGGGTGTCTGTAAACTGTACCTCTATGTCTCTTCCAAGCATATCGGCCTGTGTGCCCCGGATGTAGCGGAGAGTGATCTGTGAATCATACGTGGGGATCAGCCGGGGCGGAAGCGCACGGGGGAGGGGAAGTGGGTCGGAGGGAGTGCAGCGGAGATGATTTCCCTCCTCGATCACGTGGCCGAGATGATCCCGCAGACTGATGGAGGTGCTGCCGAGGTATCGGGGTGCGTCAAATCCACCCGTTACGGCCAGATAGATGCGCAGCCCCTGCGTGATCATCCCGAT
>JALVQH010000196.1 GCA_027031505.1 Campylobacteraceae bacterium
AACCGCATCCGTTCTTTGGTGGATGCCAGAATCCTTTTTTGCTGAGAGCGGTCGTAGATCTTCTCTTTGTAATCGTAAGTTTTCAGATGAAGCTTTCGGTCAAAGTAGGAGCGATACGCCTCTTTGAGCCGATCTTTAAACATGTAGCTTATCACCAGCGCCATAAAAAAAGAGAGAGTGAAGTTTCCGTACTCTTTTTGCGAAGCGAAGACCACAATCGTAGTGAAGACCATCGATATCCCGGCTGCGACAGCATAATAAAATTCTTTGATCGAGGTGCCATCTTCTTTCCGTTCCTGCTGCAGATGCAAAACACGGAAAAAAAACTTTTTGAACACAGAATAGCGATAGATCACCCGTTCATTCGTATTGTCATCACTGGAGACAATGGGGAAACCGTTCATTTTGCAAAAACGCAATTCCCGGTTGATCTGCTTCAGCACGGCATGGATCCATTCCCGATACTGCTCCTCCTCGCGACGCAGGCGAATGGTGAGCTTGAACAAAAAATGCTGGGTGGTCAAACTCAGATACTCTGATGCGGATTCAAAAAGAAAACAGTCTTTGTCCCGTACCGCTTTGTCCCGCAGAGCCAGAATCGCCTGCTCGACATCCAGCATCTTCTGCCCCGTCTCTATCACCCGTGAAACAGCATCTGTCTCAATCGTTTCGGCTGCGAGAATTGCTTCCGTCGCTTCCCGGAGGGCGCGGGTATAGGATGTAATCATCCGCTTCAGTTCGCCCGAAAGTTTTCCCGGTTTTTTCCCGGCATCCAGCCGCGCATCTATCGATGCAATCACCGTCATGAACTGGGATGCTATCGTCCCAAAATCACGCTCAGGTGCCCACAAACGCACATAACTGATGCGGTCACTGTAGAAACGTTCCTGCGTATAGGTTGAAGCATTGATTCCCAGATTTTCAGGGACAAAAAGATAGATACCGAGTGTGTATTCGATCTTTTTTTTGCTGCGATCCTGGATCATATAATCCACACTGATCTCAAATTGGTTTGGACTTGTGATCTTGATAAAAGAGGTGGCATCCGTATACAATGCGTTCTCCTTCTGGTAAGTGCTGACCGCCGATTATATCGGGTTAAAGCTTATTATTACCGCACCAACAAATAGTCTGAATTTTTGATGCTGCAATTTTGTTCATAATCAAGGCAGATTTTTTCACGCACATCTCATCTCGTCTCGCTCTCTCAAAAGTTCAGACTATTTATTGGTGCGGTAATATAGGCAGGAGAACCGTTAGAGATTTTCAGCTATACTCGGTCTAACACCGCACAGGAGCATCTCATGGGAAGCAGATACCGCAATGAAATCCTCCATACGTTTCGAACCGACGGTCAACTTTCACACGAGGAGTACCGTCTCCTTTTTGAAGACAAAGAGGCATACACTGAAGAGCAGGAGCATCGCTTCACCCAGACTCTTCAAAAGGTCATTGATCTGCAGGCACAGGAGGAGCACATCTCCCTTGCCATGATTGTTTTTCCGCAGTTTGTCTTTCAGCATTACCGTTTCCCGCGCGAAGTGCCGCTCTCTTTTGACCATGCGGTTTTTGCCCACACATCCAATTTTGAAGACACAATATTTACGCAGGTTATTGATTTTGAAGGGGCAACATTTCGCGGAAAAGCTTATTTTCGGGATACCGTGTTTCGGGAAGATGCGATCTTTACCAGCGCAACGTTTCTTGCCAGGGTCTATTTCCGCCGGACGGTCTTTGAACAGAAAGCCTACTTTTTAAGTACCACTTTTCTCGAGAAGGCAGACTTCCGGGATGTCTTCTTCCAAAATGAAGCTCTGTTCAGAGGAGCCGTCTGTAAAGACTTGATCCAGTTTTCCGGTGCACACATCAGCAGTCTCGATCTTGAGACCAGCCGTTTTGACGATGCCAGCTACCTCCATCTGCACGGAGCAGGACAGCCGGGGGATAAACCCACCCCTCTCTCTGGTAAAAATTTTCCAAACAAAGAGAGTGCCCGGCACATCAAAGCCCACTTCGAAAAACAAAACAACATTACCGAAGCCAACAAATATTTTGTCATCGAACAAAGCCTTTATCTCAAAGAGCTCCAGTCTGAAGGGTGGTGGAACCACAAAGGGACGATCTTTACCGTTGGACTCCACAAACTGATCTCCAACAGCGGCACCTCCTGGATCAAGGTATTCCTGTGGATCATCTTTTTTGCACTGCTGGTTCTGGTGCTGCACGACGGTATCCCGCAAACCCCCGAGGCCTGGCACGATATCCCCAACCGCGCCGTCGAATTGATCAACCCTCTCAGTATTTTTCGCCGGGATTATCATCTTTACGAAGGGCATGCATTCTGGGCAATGGTCGTACGCGTGATCTCGATGTATCTTCTGTATCAGTTCATGATGGCCTTCCGGCAGGATACACGACGCAAGTAGCAAACATCGACTCCCCCGGTCAACAGGGAGAATGTCGGGAAAAGTCAGCAAAGCTGAGCAAAACCATTATGTTATAATAAGGACACCTGAACTATGCAGAGCATCATCAAAAACCTCGAAAAAAACCATTTCATCATCCACCATGTCTCCACGGGTCAGGAGGCCTTCGATCTGGCAAAAACCTTCGTCAAGCCCGGATTCACTGTCGGCGTGGGAGGCTCCACGACCGTTGCACAAATCGGGCTTCTATCATGGTTGCAGGCCAACGACACCATTGAACTCTACAATCAGTACGAAGAGGGGATCAGCCGCGAGGAGGCTTACGAGCGTCGCCGACGGGGGCTGCTGAGCGATCTGTTTATCGCCAGCAGCAACGCCCTCACCGAAGCCGGTGAACTGGTCAACGTCGATGGGGACGGCAACCGGGTTGCTGCACAGATCTTTGGACCCCGTCAGGTGCTCCTAATCGTCAGCACCCACAAAATCGTCCCCGATCAAGCCGCAGCCTACGAGCGGATCCGCACTGTAGTCGTCCCCCAAAACATCAACCGGATGAACGCCCGTGCGATCGCCCTGGGGAAGGAACCCCGCTGGGGATCGGAAAACATCGGCAAAAAATTCGTCACCATCACCGGCGACAAAGCGGGACGGACGACGATCATCCTCGTCGATGAAGCGCTGGGGTTTTGAGATGACCGACTACCTCATCCTCGGCACCGGAATCATCGGTCTCAACATCGCCATCACTCTCAAGCAAAAGCACCCCGACGCCTCCGTCACCCTCATCGACAAGGAGCCCGAAGTGGGACTCCACAGCAGCGGGCGCAACAGCGGAGTGCTCCATGCCGGATTTTACTACACCGCCGACTCACTCAAAGCCCGCTTCACCCGAGAAGGCAACGCCGCGATGCGTGCCTTCTGCCACGCACACAACCTCCCGATCAACGAAGCGGGCAAAGTGGTCGTCGCCACCAACGCCGAAGAGGATGCCACCCTCGAGACCCTCATGGAGCGGGGACGTGCCAACGGGGTGGAGCTTGCCTGGCTCACGCAGGAGGAGTTGCGCGCACGCCACCCCGAAGCCTCGACGTACCGCCGCGCCCTCTTCTCCCCGACTACCGCCACAGTCGATCCGGCAGAGGTGACCCGGACGTTTGCCCGGGTCGCCCGGGACATGGGGATCACGATCCGCCTCGCCTGCGGCTACGAGAGACGCCTCGGGGTCGATGCGATCCAGACCGCATGCGGGGTGCTCCGCTTCCGCCACCTCATCAACGCCGCCGGGCTCTACGCCGACCGGATCGCCCACGACTTCTACTGCGGGCAGGACTACACGATCCTGCCGTTCAAGGGGATCTACCTCAAAGACCCCGCCAACCGCTCGGGGCTCACCACCAACATCTACCCCGTCCCCAACCTTGCCAACCCCTTCCTCGGCGTCCACTTCACCCTCGCCGTCGACGGAGCGGCCAAGATCGGCCCGACAGCTATTCCCGCTTTCTGGCGGGAAAATTACAAAGGGATGGAACATTTCGATGTGAAAGAGTTGTTGCAGGTTCTCGGGTGGGAAACGCGCCTTTTCCTCGGCAACGACTTCGGCTTCCGGTCTCTCGCGATCGAAGAGATGCGCAAATACGCCAAATCCCATCTCCTCTCACTGGCACGCCGACTCACCCCCGCCCTCGATCTCACCCCCTACGACACCTGGAGTACCCCCGGCATCCGCGCCCAGCTCATAGACACACGCACCCACGAGCTGGTGCAGGACTTTGTCGTCAAACATGCCGGCAACACCACCCACATCCTCAACGCCGTCTCCCCGGCATTTACGGCGGCGATTCCCTTTACCAAATGGGTAGTCGAGGCGCTGGATCACACATAAGGGTGCGCAATTGCGCACCTTCTGACGGTTGCATTACAGGAATGATATAATAAATCACGTTGCGATTTTGGTGTACAATTGCACACCCTGCGCGAAAACCTCTACCTCCCACATATAAGAGCATACGGGCAATAGGTACACTGCGACAACGTCCTGGTCTTCTCCGCGACAAACGATCGGGTGGACTTGAGTGCAACAAGATGCTCCTCAAGATACGCCTCTTTCTCATCAAGAGCTTTGGCTTCGTGCAGCTGATCCTCCTCGAGGATGGTTTGAAACGCCAGGGAAAGGTTGTGGTAGTGGGGGGCAAGAAGGTGGCGGTAGATGTTCATCTGAAAGTCGGTTGCTTTTTCGAGGTTTTTGCTCCGGTTGGCTTCGGCAATGCTGCCGCTTTTGTAATCGATCACAAGGGTATGGGTGGCGTCCTGATCGATCCGGTCAATGCGTCCTGTAAAGCGCAAACCATGGATGGTGCCTTCAAACATCCGCTCTCGCTCCATTACGCGCCATCCGGAACGAAAATGCGCCACTTGCTGAGTGATAAAGGGTTCGAGTTTCTGGCGCCAGAGCACTTTGAG
>JALVQH010000197.1 GCA_027031505.1 Campylobacteraceae bacterium
ATATTAGGGTTATTGTTAACCGAATTAGCAGGATAATAGAATGATCTGATAAACGGACCCGGGTTAGGTTCCAAGTTTGGTTGCAAATCATGTGGATATCCTGTTCTACGGTAAGCATTGTATGCATCAATACCGTTACCAAATAATGCTACAAAGTATTGACGTGCCCAAATATTCCATTTGTCTTCGTCGGTACCGGCATCCCAAGCTGTATCAAGGTTAGCTATAAGTCCGTTTTTGTAATCATCGGTAGAAAGATTAAAGTTTGCTAAGAAATCATGTAATTGTTGAACTCTAGGGCTAAAGCTAAATACTTTGGCCATAGATAATTCAATACCGTTCATTACATAGGTTTTAGCAGTAGCATAATCAGGAGTCGATTGAGCCATATAGTATTCAGCAATCATAAACTGAACCCATGAAGCAAGCATAATAGGTGTGATACCGTTACCACCGTCACCGTCACCGTCTTCTTTTCCTTCACCTTGGAAAACGTCAATTTCACCACCGGCAGGATATACACCGAATAAGGTTCTTAAGAAACCATCCGGCGGAATACCGTTGTCATTTCCGTGATCACGACCCCAAAATCCATGAGGTAACGCACAGTACGCATAACCTGTATAATGTTGTGGCGGAGGGATTAATGAACATTCAAGTGTTTGCTCATCCGGTCCAATATCATGTCCCGGAGTTTCTAAGGTTTGTCTGTAGAAATATACCCATGTTCTAGGGTCAAAGTTGTTTCCTAAGCTATTATATGCTGTATCGTTATCGTCACCAATCATGTAATCCATAAATGAGTTTGATTGGTATGTTTGACCACCAGTAGAGGTATAAGCAGCTCTGTAACGAGGATGTCTTGAGTCAGGGTTAATATCATTAGTTCCCCATCTGAATTGGAAGTCATTAGCAGCGCCATCAGAAACATCAGCACCGATATAGTCGCCACCTGCTAAGATAGCACCAAATTTGGTAAGAGCATCACTATCAACCAAACGGGTTGTTAAATAAGCCTTCATTTTTAAGGTATTGGCTAATTTAATCCATTTGTCCCAGTCACCACCGTAGTATAGATCGTGCTCGGGTTCAGCAAGAGCTGTATCACTGAAATTATCAATAGCTTCATCCAACAGTGTGATGGATGCAGCATAAACATCAGCACCACTATCAGGATTCGGGAAAAGGATATCATCATCAACAGCTTCCGAGTAAGGTACATCACCAAAGAAGTCAACTAAGGTCATCATGGTATAAGCAGTGATAACTTTACCCATGGCTATGTGATGTTTAAGACCTTTGTCCTCGCCAATCTTATTCATGATTTTAACATCTTTAAGAATACCGGCGTATGCAGTCCTCCAAGTTCCATTAAAAGCTTGTGGAGAATATGCGCCGTCATAGTCTCTACCGCTAAAATGGTAGATACGAGTTAAACGTGCTCCGGTAGTTCCAAAACTTTCTACCAATCCGGCAAAACTAACCTGAATACTGTTTAGTAA
>JALVQH010000198.1:0-669 GCA_027031505.1 Campylobacteraceae bacterium
CTGCAACAAACAAACAATCTCAAGCTTTATGCCTATGTGATCCTCGAAAATCATTTGCACATCATAGCACAGAGTAATGACATCGCCAAAACAATGGCAAAGTTCAAAAGACACACAGCCAGGCACTTGCTCAACCTGCTCCAAAAAGAGAACGTCAAAACCATCCTGGATCAGCTTGCTTTTTACAAAAAGGCGCACAAAACAGATCGAACATATCAAGTATGGCAAGAGGGGCTACAGCCCAAACTCATACAGAGTGAAGCCATAATGAAGTCCAAGATAGAGTACATCCACCAAAACCCTGTAAAGCGGGGATATGTCGATGATGCCACACATTGGCGGTATTCGAGTGCACGGGATTATAAGGGGCAGAGCGGACTTTTGGAGGTGGAGCGATTCTGGTAGGCCTGGCTTGTCGGTTCAGACTCGCCGACTTGTTCCCACGTTGCACGTGGGAACACATACATACGGTGTGCCGATTCGGAATGGTTGTCTTTTGTGTTACATTTCATATACACTCCCACGTACAACGTGGGAGCGAGAAACACCTCCATTGTCATCTCACACGCCAGGCGGATCAGGTATGCCTTGCCTTCAAACTTAAAAGTGGAGACCAAACGAATTTATTCCCTCATGGGAGTCAAGCCCCGAACGACTCCGTACATTATT
>JALVQH010000198.1:679-4852 GCA_027031505.1 Campylobacteraceae bacterium
GTATTTATTCTATTTATAATTATAACAGCTACAGAGACATTAGTGAACAAATTGATATTTATCAAGTTTTTCAATCTGCATCACATGAATTAATTAAAAACTGGATTGAACGTTGCAAAAAAATGCTATACAGCAATTGGGATGTAGGTGATGCACTCGTAGAAAATGCACACAAAAAAAGAAAGACCAGTAGAAGGTTTGAAAAAGCACGAAATAAATTAATTAAGGATAATCCTGGTTTTAGCAAGGAGACTTATGAACATGTAATTCACTTAAGCGCATCAGATGCTTGCCACTAAGCTGATTACTAATAGCCCAAACATGGCAAAGGTGAATAATGGTTGACAATATTTCTTTTTGTATGTATAATCAGAGCATCAATTATTTTGATGAGGAATCATATGGCTGATATCGATGAGGTAAAAGAGAGTATAGGATTTCTAAAAGCTATATTCTTGATGTTGATCGCAATAGACTCATCGCTTATCGCTTGGTTGTTCAATCACTCTGAGTAAAGCACTAAAAGTGTTGTAGTTATTTGCACTATAGCATTTGTAACCGTCGTAGATTTGATTATATTTAAAAACATAATCAAGAAAATAAAATCACTAAAGGACTTATGATGGAAGCATTGATAATAGGGTTGGCAATTGTATTTTCTGCATTAGGGTATATCACATATGTTCTCATACATTTTGATTCAACAGAACAAGAAGGTGCACACGATTAGGAGGTGTTACGACCGCTTTGCTTCGATCTCCATAATCCCTTCCGGGGTCCGGAGCTTCAGAAATATTCCCCCTCCTCTCGACTTGTTCCCACGTTGCACGTGGGAACACATACATACGGTGTGCCGATTCGGAATGGTTGTCTTTTGTGTTACATTTCATATACACTCCCACGTGGAACGTGGGAGCGAGGGACAGTTAATTGCTTATTTCATATGCGCCGTATGCAAATGTAGCAATAAATGCTATAGCAGCAACAGTAATTATAATGGTTTCTATAGTCATTTGATATCCTTTAATTCATCTGTTCTTTGGTGTAGTTTTCTTGCCAGATACACAAAAATCACTAAAAGAAAAAACAACAAAGCATTACCAATATAAAACAAATATCCGATATTGTTTGTTTGTATACATTTTTGATACACCCGAGCCAATCGAAATAATCAATGCCAAGCTCATCGTCATATACAACCTTATATTGTTGATATAATCTTTTGCTCTGTCTATATCGCCCATAAATCATTATACAACAAATAAAATTAACGAAACATTTTTTCATATCCCCAAACTGCGAGAGATGTGGGGGCAAGGGAGAGGGGCATTAAAGCTGTTTTGCTTCAATCTCCGCGATCCCTTCCGGGGTCCGGAGCTTCAGAAATATTCCCTCCTCCTCTTCACGAAACGTTAACAACTCCCCTGAAATTTTCCGATCATCCCAAAACTCCGCTTCTCCATCCGAGACGATTTTTCCCTGCTCCAGCCGGATGACCCGATCCGCCATCTGCGCCACCTCCTGCACATCGTGACTGACCAGGATTGTCGTCATCCCGAACTCCCGGTGCACCTCCACGATCTTCTCCCGCAAAAATGCCCGCATGGATGGGTCAAGTGCCGAGAGGGGTTCATCCATCAACAAAAGTTTAGGCCGGTGCATCATCGCCCGTGCCAGTGCGACCCGCTGCTTCTGCCCGCCGCTGAGCGTCGCCGGGTAGCGATCCCGAAACGCGCCAAGACGCGTCATCGCCAGCAGGCGCTCCATCAGCTCCCGATCGTTTCGTACATAGAGAAGATTGCCCTCTACGGTCATGTTTTCAAAGAGGGCATACTCCTGAAACACAAACCCAACCTGTCGACGCTGAGGCGGGAGCGCCCGACTCCCCTCAAGCCACGACTCCTCTCCAAACCGAATCGATCCGGTTGCCTCCTCAAGCCCGGCGATAATGCGTAGCAGTGTTGTCTTGCCGCTGCCGCTGGGGCCGGTGAGTGCCAGCAGTGTACTTCCTGGAATCTCCAGAGAAACCTCCAGAGACATCGCCCCAAATGCCCCCTGCATCGGACGGCTGACCGCCAAACTCAATCCGCTCATACCCATCGCCTCTGACGCGAATGGCGGCTGAAAAGATACACAGCCAGCAGTACCGCAAAACTGATCGCCACCATGATGGCGCTGTAGATATGTGCCGAGGCATAGTCCATCACCTCCACCTGCTCGTAGATCGCCACGGAGGCGACTTTGGTCACACCGGGGATAGAACCTCCCACCATCAGCACCACCCCGAACTCCCCGACGGTGTGGGCAAAAGTGATGATGAGAGCGGTCAGGAGGGCGGGCTTGATGTTGGGCAATGCCACCCGCCAGAGGGTTGTCCAGCGGGACTTCCCGGCGAGATAGCTGGCTTCAAGCATATGCCGATCGAGACTCTCAAATCCGCTCTGGAGCGGCTGCACCATGAACGGAAGTGAATAGAGACAACTGGCCACCACAAGCCCCAGGAAGCTGAAGACCAGTTTGACCCCGAACGTCTCCTGGAAAAAGTGCCCGATTGGAGAGTTTTGAGCCAGTCCCCAGAGGAGGTAAAACCCCAGTACGGAAGGGGGCAGGACAATCGGCAGTGCCGTGAGCGCCTCGATAACGGGCTTGAGACGGCTACGGGTCTGTGAAAGCCACCACGCCAGCGGCAGGCCGATGAGGAAGAGGATCAGTACCGTGATGGACGCCAGTTTGAACGAGAGCCAGAAGGGGGTCAGATCGATCGGATTAAAATTCATGGAACACGGTATCCAAATCGGATGAAGATGTCTCGTGCCTCCCGGCTGAGGAGAAAGTCGTAAAAGGCTTTGGCTTCTGCTTTGTCGGTACTGGATTTAAGAAGAATCATCCCCTGATCGATCGGACTGTAAAGAGTCGGATCGACATCGACCCAGTGGGTACCCTGCTTGTAATGCTGCATCTGCGGAGCAAAAAGCGCCGATTTGGCCACCAGTCCGATGTCGGTCGCATGGGTGGCATACGCGACCGTCTGGGCGATCGATTCGCCAAAGACCAGCTTGGAGCGCAGCCGGGTCAACAGGCCGGCTTTTTCCAGCGCTTCAAAAGCCGCTTTGCCATAGGGGGCTGTTTTGGGGTTGGCCACGGCGATGGTGTGGATGGCCGGAGAGAGAAGCAGCTTGATCCCTTGGGAGAAATCGCGGGGGGTGTTGCTCAGATACGCCAGCGCCCCCTGCGCATACACCACCGGCTTTTGCGTCGACAATCCTGCCTCGAATAGAGCTTGAGGGTAGGCCATGTTGGCCGAGAGAAACAGATCGTACGGAGCTCCGCTTCGAATCTGCGTCGCCAGCTTGCCGCTTCCGCTGACGGTGATCTGGATATGGGTATCGGGGTGGTGACTGGCAAAAGCGGCTTTGAGGGAGGGCATGGCATAGCTGACATTAGCTGCAAGTGCTACACGGACAACTCCCCCCCAAACTGCCCCCATCATCATCACCAGCATCATGACCGTCAAACGCATAGCTAAGCGCATATATGCTCCTGAAAACGAATGGTCGTATTATACCCCATTTTGCTTCTCATAGAGGGAAGGGTATAGGGTATAGGGGTCAGTCGCTACCTTAAAATCCCATAAAAAACATAACAATTCTACCGATATTTTTACCTTTTTACGACGATGATTTCTCTATACTTCCTCCCTGTACATTTCCCCACTCTTATAGAGAGAATGTGCAATGATGAGTAACTTGCGCATCACCGCTACTTGAGCTACAGTCGTATGCTTGCCGCCTGCTTTGAGTCTCTCGTAGTAGGCTTTGAGTTTGATGTTGTGCCGCACAGCTACCATCGCCGGCATAAAGAGTGCACCCCTGTAGATCCTGTCTCCTGCTTTGGAGATCTTGACTCTGCCTCTAATAGAGCTTCCCGATTCCCTGATAATCGAATCAAGTCCTGCCAGGGAGACGATCTGCCCCGACTTCGTCATTCTCAAAGCCAAATCCTCCATATTATGGTACTTTCCATAAAAACAGGGGCACTACATTCTCTTAGATGCGTCAAGGGAAAAGTTCGGGTCAATACTTCTCAATAATGTACGGAGTCGTTCGGGGCTTGACTCCCATGAGGGAATAAATTCGTTTGGTCTCCACTTTTAAGTTTGAAGGCAAGGCATAC
>JALVQH010000199.1 GCA_027031505.1 Campylobacteraceae bacterium
GATCGAAAACGCCACCGCTTCGCCGTCATCCATCGAGACGAGAGCTCCGGGGGTGCGGCTGACGACCGTACCGGTGTAGGGGCGGTACTCCAGAAAGGAGTGGTTCATGATCCCCTCCCCTTTGGTATCGGTCAAAAACTCACTGCGATACCCGATCAAACCCCGTGCGGGGATCTCAAACTCCAGCCGCACCGTGCCATCAGGCATGGGGGTTAGAGAGGTCATCTCGGCTTTGCGCTTGCCCAGTTTCTCGATCGCCACCCCCTGAAACTCCTCGGGGACATCGACGACCAGATGCTCAAACGGCTCCATTTTGACCCCGTTTTCCTCCTTGACCACCACTTCCGGGCGCGCCAACAAAAACTCAAACCCCTCCCGGCGCATATTCTCCGCCAGGATACCGATCTGCAGCTCCCCGCGGCCGGAGACTTTGAAGCTCGCTTCTCCGAGAGGCTCCATCTTCATCGCGATATTGGTCTCCATCTCTTTTTCGAGGCGCTCCTGGATTTTGTTGGAGGTGACATGCTTCCCTTCGGTGCCGGCCAGCGGCCCGTCGTTGACCGAGAAGATCACCGAGAGGGTCGGCTCTTCGACATGCATGGGATCGAGCGGCACCGGGTTGGTCGGATCGCAGACACTGTCGCCCACATCAATATCCGAAAAACCGGCAATAGCCACGATATCCCCAGCCTCAGCTTCGTCAATCTCAAGACGCTCAAGCCCCTTAAATCCAATCAGTTTGGAGATGCGGCTTTTGCTTTTGGCTCCGGAGGCTTTGACAAGGACGTATTCGTCCCCTTTTTTGACCCGACCGTTAAAGATTCGGGTAATCCCGATCCGCCCGACGAAATTGTCGCTATCCAGCGTAAACACCTGCGCCTGGGTATCGGCATCGGTCGAACCCTGCGGAGCGGGCACTTTCTCAAGGATCGCTTCAAAAAGCGGTGTCATATCCTTGTTCTCGTCTTCGAGTTCCCACTTGGCATACCCGTCCCGCGCCGCGGCATACAGCACCGGAAACTCCAGCTGCTCTTCATCGGCATCGAGCGCCACCAACAGGTCAAACACCTCATCGACGACCCGCTCGGGATCGGCACCGTCTTTGTCGATTTTGTTGACGACGACAACCGGGATGAGGCCAAGCTCGATCGCTTTTTTGAGGACAAATTTGGTCTGAGGCATGACGCCCTCCTGGGCATCAACGAGCAGGAGCACCCCATCGACCATCTTGAGTACCCGCTCTACCTCGCCGCCGAAATCGGCGTGACCCGGGGTGTCGATGATATTGATCTTGTAGTCCCCGTAGGTGATAGCGGTGTTTTTAGACAGGATGGTGATGCCGCGCTCTTTTTCGATGTCGTTGCTGTCCATGACCCGTTCATCGACCTCCTGATGGGCAGCAAACGTGCCGCTCTGCTGGAGGAGTTCATCGACGAGGGTGGTCTTGCCGTGGTCGACGTGAGCGATGACGGCGATGTTTCGGATGTTTTGCATGGGGGCTTCCTGACGTGATTGGATCAGACCCGCAACGATAACGCTAACGCATTATCATTGAGGTCAATTGTTATTGGGTCAGACCCGCAACGATAACGCTAACGCATTATCATTGAGGTCAATTGTTATTGGGTCAGACCCGCAACGATAACGCTAACGCATTATCATTGAGGTCAGACCCTGATATTTTCGCGCATTATAGCGAAAAGAGATAAGGGGGGAGCTCACCCTACTGTTATCCCCGACAATTCATGGTAAATTTTGAGCGCATACCGATCGGTCATCGAGGCAATGTAGTCCGCCACGACACGCGGCTGAGAGCGTCGGTCAATGAGAGCTTTCTGATGGGAGGGGAGCAAAGAGGTGTCTTCATTGAATGCCCGGTAGAGGGTGCGGATACACGCTTTACCTGCATACATTTTGCGGACGATTCTCTCATGGCGGTAGAGGATAGCAAAGAGACGCTTCTTGAGGTGCTTGAGCTCAGCAGCAATCTCGAAGGAGAAACCCACCGGAAGCGGCACGGAAGCATCCAGCGCAGTACAGATGGGCTCATCTTTCCGATAAGTCTGCACGCCGGGACGGGATGTACGAATAAAATCCTCGACCAGCAGTTTAATCAGTGCCGCAACAAACCGATGGCGGTAGAGGGGGTGGGACTGCCCGATGCCCTCGGAGTCCACCATCCGGTCGACCCGCTGCACCAGCGGCTCCTCGAGAAGATCAGCGAAGGTGATCAGTCCGTATTTGATCCCGTCGTCGATATCGTGGCTGGTGTAGGCGATTGCATCGGCATGATCAACCACCATCGCCTCGAGAGAGGGGTGGCGATCCAGATCAAAATGCTCGACGATCTCGGTAGGCAAGAACGGTTTGTGGTAGGGGTAGGAGTGCTTGAGCACCCCTTCAAGGGTTGCAAACGTAAGGTTGAGCCCGTCAAAGTCGGGGTAGCGTTTCTCCAGTTTGGTGAGGACGCGAAAGGACTGGAAATTGTGCTCGAAGCCGTTGGGATGACCATCGCTTTTGAGCAGCTCATCAAGCACATCTCCCCCGATATGTCCAAACGGCGTGTGTCCCAGATCGTGACTGAGGGCTATCACTTCCGAGAGCGTCTCATTCAGTCCCAGCTGCCGCGAGAGTGTCCGGGCGATCTGGCTCACTTCGAGTGAATGGGTCAGCCGGGTACGGAAATAATCCCCCTCATGATTGAGAAACACCTGGGTCTTGTACTCCAGCCGCCGAAACGAACTGCAATGGAGCACCCGGTCACGATCACGGGCAAACGGATCGCGAAAATCACCCTCGAAGCCGAAAAATCTCTGGGAAGGCTGCATACCGATTTCCTTGTGTGAAATTTCAGAAGTGTTTCCTCCTGATAGCTCCTGCATTTGCAAATATGAGAAGCGTAAACAGAGGACAACTGTTTGTCCTTTGTAGCTTCGAAACCGTAATGGTCGGAGCGAAAGCGAAGCCATGAAGGCAGACTCTCAAATAGAGTGCTCATTTGTCGCTATCAGGAGAAAACACCTCTTTTAATGCATTCTGGTATAATTGTACCAAATATTGCAGTCAAAGTAAGCCCATGCCCAAAACCGAGACAATGTACCATATCCGTTACTCCCTCCCCGAAGTGACCCTCCTGCGTGAGAGCGGCATCGGCGTAGCCGAGATCGCGGCACGCACCTGTTACGACAGTTTCGCCCACTCCGAAAACGACGCAATCCGTCAGGCGTCTGAGCATCTCGATGTAGAAGCGATCAGCACCATCGACGACTCCGATCTCCTCGACAACCTCGCCTGGGTACACCACCACCACTCGATCATCGAACACTCAAATCTCAGCTATCTCGTGCGGGGGACATCGCGGGGGGTTCTTCAGGAGCATGCCCGTCACCGGATGCAATCGATCTCTGTACGCTCCACCCGCTACACGATGTCCTCGGTCATCAATGCGTTTGTCGCGACCATTGTCAGCGGTGAAGGGGAAGCGGCCTTTGTCCGAAATGTCCTGCCTCTCGATCTGTTTGTCGTCGCCGACGAAGCGTATCAACGGATCGAGATTGAGGGGATGTATGCCAAACTCCACTACCAATACACCCTCTCAGCTGAAGATTTCCTCGAAAGTGCCGTCGCCAAATCTTCCCGGCCTCTCCTCGAAGGATCCACCGATGCCGACACCCTCTACACTGCACTTGAAACGGGCAAAAAGAAACGCAATGTCGGCGATGCATTCAAGCACATCGTAACCGACAACTGGAAAGTCGATATGGTCGTCACCTTCAACCTTCGCAGCCTCAAAAACTACTTTGATCTGCGCACTTCCGGAGCGGCATGGTTCCAGATCCGCTGGCTCGCAGAAGCGATGCAGGCCGCAACCCCCGAAAAATACCTGCGGCTGATTGACAAACGGTATAAATTGGTCTGATTTACAATGAATTCACCCTTTTATGATAGGCTTCCATATTCTTTAAGCCTCTGGAGATACTTGTGAAACGTTGTATTCTGGCCTTTTTTGTCCTTGCAGAGCTCCTCTCTGCCTCCCGATACGATGCTGCTATTGCCCAGATCCACAGCCCTTTCAGACCCCTCCTCACTTCTCTCTACGCCCTCAACCACCACCGCTCTTTCTGGTCGGGAGCTTCTCGGGCAAACCGGGTTGAACAGCTCCTCAATCTGCTCGAAGATCCTTACTACAACTACAAGCACAAACCCTTCAATCGTGCTGCGATCGACCGATTGCTCGGGGCATCGGGGAGTGATATCCAGTCCGGCAATACGCAGGCGCAACTGGATGTGGCGTTGACCGATGCATATCTGCGTCTGCTCCATTTCGTCCGAATCGGGGATGTCGACTGGGGTCTGGTGCAGCACAAAATGACCCGCCTTAGAGCGACTCAGGATGTACATGCCGTCTGGGAGATGCATCCGAAGAGCATGCCCAAAGCCGAAACAATCTTCGCCGCGCTTGATACCGGGAAATTTTCTCTCCTACTCGACGATCAAGTGCCGTGGGCATCGCGCTACGCCATGCTGATACGCCTCCTCGAAAAGTACCGTGCCTTGAAACCGTTCACAAAGATCCCCTATGGCGCCCTGCTCAAGCCCCATAGTTTCAACAAGCGGATTCGCCTGATCAAAAAACGCCTCCATGCCCTCGGCGATTTTCCCGGCAGCGATACCGGCTGGGGCTGGAACAGCAGCCTCACACAAGCCGTTCGGCACTTCAAGGCACGCTTCAACCTCCCGAGAGGAGACTATATTGACAACAAAGTGATCCTTTACCTCAACAAAC